>NZ_JBHMIM010000091.1:0-16181 GCF_048060115.1 Micromonospora sp. LOL_023 | reverse complement strand
CCCGCCACAGGCGGACAAAACGGCCAAGCCGGAACGATCAGCAGGGATCAACGCTCTCTGACGGATTGAGGCCAAGGACCCACAGACCAAGGGCTTCAGCGTCGTCAAACGCCGATGGGTCGTCGAACGCACCCTCGGCTGGCTCATGCACCACCGCCGACTCGTACGCGACTACGAAGCCCGACCCGACAACTCCGCCAGCATGATCACCATCGCGATGATCGACAACCTCGCCAAACGACTCACCACCGAAACCACCCCAACCTGGCGATACGGCTAAACCCACATTACCGGCAAAATACGTGAATCAGACGTCCTCTGAACTCTCGCCGACGGTCGTCGCCCACCACATCGCACCTATGTGGCACCCGGAGCAGGTATCAATGGCGATGAGGTCGTTCACGGACTCCGATGTCGTCGCCAAGCTGCACCGGCCACTCTCCCAGCAAAAGGTGGGCCCAGCTCCTTCAGATCATCGGCCACAAGCTCACCGGTCGGAACGAACGCGAACTGCTCGGCACCGTCCAGGCATTCCCCAGGCCAGCCCTTCCAGCTGGCCAAGGAGGCTGGGATCAGGCTCCAGCGAATCACGAACTAGTGTCGCGTGATCCTGATGGGTTTACTTGGTGTTGTTCGCGACGAGTTTCTTGATGTTGGTCTGGACGAGTTGGACCTTGGCGAGGATCTCGTCGGCGGTGGCGGTCCAGGTGAAGGGTCGGGGGTTGGCGTTCCAGGTGGTGATGTAGTCGCGGATGGACCGGATCAGGACCTGGACCGAGGCGAAGGTGCCGCGTCGGATGGCCTGGCGGGTGATGGTCCCGAACCAGATCTCGTCGGGTAGCCCCGGCGCATTGCTGCGCCGGGGCCCCCTCAGAACCGGCCATGCCCGCTTTCCGGGCAACCGGCTCAAGCAAGCCCTGGAGGCTCGCGGGTGGGCGGAAGTGCTGGGCTGCCGTTGCTGGTGGTCCGGCGGTGGCAGTGGGTGTGTATGAGGCGGTTGGCGACGCGTTCGTCCGGTGTTCCCGCTCCCCAGACGGTGACCGCGTGTCTGCGGACCGCTCTGCGGGTGGCGGTGAGCCATTGTTCCCACTCACGTGGGCTTCGCGGCTCGTGGTCGGCGTGCAGCAGCAGGTCTCGGCAGATCGGACACCGGCCGTGCTGGGCTCGCAGGAGCCGTTGCGTGGTGATGTCCACCGGGAGATTGCTGCGGCGACGCCGCAGGGTCCAGTAGTCGGTCAGGGTCGGGTCGTCGGGTGATGCCGTCCCTGCGACCATCCGGTGCCGGACAATCGGAGTCCAGGCGAACTTGCGCAGGTAGTAGCCGGTTTCCCGGCTCCCGAATACCCACCTGTCGCGCCGGGACGAGTTGAACTCGCCGAAGTACCGGGCTACCACCCAGCGTCTCGGCTTGTTCGCGTGGGTGAACCTGGCCCACTTGTAGACCAGTTTCCACGCGTGGGCGTCCAGCGCGTTGAACACGCGTTTGGACACCCCGATCCGGTAGTAGGCGCACCATCCGTTGATGATCGGGTTGAGCTTGCCGATCATCGCGTCGGCGTTGGACCCGCGCAGGGCCCGCACCTCCACGGACAGGCGTCTGCGGATCCGTCGCACCGCGTCGTTACTCGGCTTGGTCAGCAGCTTGCCGTTGGGGTAGCGGCGGATGTTGAACCCCAGGAAGTCCACGCCCTCGGTCAGGTGCGTGATCCGGGTCTTGTCCTCGTTGAAGACCAGACCCCTGGGCGCCAGCCATCCGGCCAGTGCCGCCTTGACCTGTTCGGCCTGCTCACGGGAGTGACACAAGGCGATCAGATCGTCGGCGTAGCGGACCACGACCGGGCAACCGTCCATCGTCTTCCCGGCACGGGTGCCGGTGACGTGGTAGCGGACCCCGGCGGCGGTCTCCATGCCGTGCAGAGCAACGTTCATGAGCAACGGACTGATCACCCCGCCCTGGGGAGCGCCCTCCTCGGTGGGGGTGAACCGGCCGTCCTCGACCACGCCCGCTTTCAGCCACTGCCGGACCAGTCCCCGTCCGGGGAACCAGCCCAGCGACCGGCGAATGTGGTCGTGGTCGAGCCGGTCGAACGCCGCCGCTAGGTCGGCGTCGAGCACCCACAGCCGTTTGGCGTCGGTGCGGCTCGACGTCGTGTGGATGGCCACGATGGCGTCGTGGCAGCCACGACCTGGTCGGAAGCCGTAGGATTTCGGCTCGAACCGGGCCTCCCATTCGGGCTCCAGCGCGTTCACCGTCAGGGCTTGCAGCGCCCGGTCAGCGATCACGGGAATCCCGAGGCCGCGACGGCGGCCGTTGCTCTTGGGCACATACACGCGCTTGACCGGCAGGGGAGTCCACGGCCTGGCGTCGTTCTGGATCCAGTCGGCCAGTTCGGCCTTCTGCTCCCCAGTCACCACGACCTGCCGGTCCACCCCGGCCGTCCTGCGACCAGCATTGCGCTCCGTCACCCGCCGCACCGCCACCACGGCGTTGCTGCGCGAGCGGAGCATCAACTTCTGCAAGTTCCGGACCTTCTTCAGGTCCCCGTCCCGCGACGCCGCGAAGATCCGCTGCCGTAGCCGCCGTACGTTGTCCTCGCAGGTCCGCCAAACGATGGCGTCCCAGCCAGCACGATCGTCCTCCGGTCCGTTCACGCCGAGAGCCGCCATCGCCACCGCGAAGGCATGAGCTGTCATCGTGTCTAACTTGCCCTTCGGTTCCGAAGCTGTGGTCAGCAGTAGCTCCGCAGGCTCACCCGACCCGCGTCAGCGCCCTTTCAGGCCAGGGCACATGCCCTTATCCGGCCGGTTATCCGGCGACCGCTGGCGGAGGAGCCAGCATCACCGCCGCCGGTTTCCCGCTGCCTTTCGGCCACCGGCATTCGCTTCTCGGGTCGTCCTGCGCCCGCTGGGACATCGTCCGCCCTCACAGGCGGCCTACCAGCCGAATCACTGTCCGTCTGGACCCCATCGGGGTTGTCACGTTCCGCATGAGACAGATACGACCGGGTAGGGCGCCCTCTGAACCCCGGGGACGGTGGTGCGCTCCCGCCCGGCTAGATTCCTCCGAGCGGCACCTGCCGCCTTGCAACGGCTGGCCCCTGTCTCCCGCTGGCGCGTCCCATCGAGCGGAAGTGCCTATGACGAGGCGTCATCGAGGGTTCACTTGCGTTCACCCGTCCGGTCTTCCCCAGCCGGTAACCCCTGGATGGAACAGGAGTCCTTGGGCCCTTCCCCGGGCTTCGCACCCCGCGGTTACCCGCGACGCACGCCGAGGCGGGGACGGTCCTTGCGCACGGGACCGGACACTACATCCGCGACGTCACGCCGCACCCCCTTCGATGAGTGTCGCTGTACTCATGCGACTTGCGTGTCGCACGATCTGGTTGATCCAACTCGATCCGGTCGGGGTGAAGTGGAAGTGCACGTGCGGGTTGGCTGCCAGCCAGGCGAGCACGTCGGGGGTGGTGTGGGTGGACAGGTTGTCCAGCACCACGTGGACCTGGCGTCCCCGGTGTGGGGCCACGGCCTTGCGGAGGAAGGCCAGGAACGCCGCCCCGTCGCGCGAGGGCCGGCACTCGCCGATGACCTCGCCGGTGGCGACGTTGAGCGCGGCGAACAGGTTGGTGGTGCCGTGCCGGACGTAGTCGTGGGTGCGCTGTTCGGTGGCGTCGAACTCGATGGGCAGCAGCGGCTGGGTCCGATCCAATGCCTGGATCTGGGTCTTCTCGTCGAGGCTGAGGACCACCGCGCCGCCGGGCGGGTCGAGGTAGAGACCGACGATGTCGGCGACCTTGTCGGCGAACCGCGGATCCTTGCTGATCTTGAAGGTGCCGGAGCGGTGGGGTTTGAGTCCGTGTTCGCGCCAGAGTTTGGCCACCCAGTGGTGGGAGACCGGCACGCCCTCGGTGCGGGTGACGTACGCGGCCATCTCGCGGCTGGACCAGTGCGACAGGCCGGTGCCCGTCGGCGGGGTCATCCGGGTCAGCGCGAGGACCCGGGCCCGGATCCGGGCCGGTACCTGTTCGCGGGAACCGCCGGGTGGCTGGTTGAGCAGACCCGCCGCGCCCTCGTCGGCGTAGCGGCCGAGCCACAGGTCCACCGTCGGCCTCGACACCCCGGCCAGCACCGCGATGTCCTTCTTCATCCGCCCTTCGGCGTGCCACAACACGATCCGCGCCCGGGTGCCGACCGCAGCCGACACCTCCGGGCTGTTGATCAACGCCCGAAGCTCCACCCGCTCATCCGCTGTCAGCTCCACGAGGCACAGCCAACCACACCGACATCACGTCAAGACAACAGGATCACGAGACACTAGAGCGCGAGACCATCGGCGCCGCCGCTGCCCTTCACTCGGCAGCGGATCGAACAGGGCACAGCGGCGGTGCCGATCCCCTCGGAGGCCGCGAACCGCCTGTTACTTGCACTGACCACCTGAAACCGCCCTTTTCCAGCGGCCATCGGACCATGATCAAGAAGCTCCATCAAAGCGGGGGTAGCTCACCCTGTCCACCGACGCCGACCTGTCTGCCGAGGCGGGCCGTCGGCAGATACTCGCCAGCCGTGTCTTCCGACCATCGGCGCGCCGCCGACCGAGAGACCATCACTACGGCGCTGGCTGCGGGTTCGAGTTCCTCGCGCCGGAAGCCAGTGACCGAAGTCAGGTTTGACAGTGTCGCTGAGCCTTGGACTAACTGTCCGTCGACGAGTTCGCTGCTGCCGGGCTCGTCCGGTGTCAGCAGCTGCTTCGAAGAAATTTAAGGGACCCATGCAACATCTCTGGGGCCCGCCGTGTAGTCATAGTGTGATGGTGTCACGATTCCCGCCGGACGACTCCGGGTTCGAGGCGTTCGTACTACAGAGCGCCGCCGGGCTCCTGCGTCTAGGCAATGTCCTGACGCTGGACCGAGCCGCTGCGGAAGACCTCGCTCAGGAAACCCTCATTCGCGTCGGGCTCGCCTGGTCGAGGCTGCGCTCGGACGGGAATCCCGTCGGCTATGCCCAGCGCACCATGACCAATCTGTTCCTCAACGAGCGACGACGTCGCAGGCCGATGCCGACTGACAAGATCCCGGAGACCGCGCGCGAGGACACAGCACTGGCCGCGGTGGACTCGACAGCTGCCGTTCGCGAGATCCTCGCGAGCCTGCCGCCGAAGCAGCGGGCAGTGATCGCACTTCGATACGTGGCTGATCTGCCGGACGATGAGATCGGCCGCCTACTGGACTGCACCCCAGCGACGGTGCGGTCTCAACTCTCCCGAGGCTTGTCGAGCCTCCGGGCGACCATGACAGCAGAAGGGTGATTCTGGTGGCCGAAAACCCCGCCGACGAGCTAGCCGTCCTGGACAAGGAGCACTTCGCTCTTCCTGTCACCGACGCGTTCATCACCGGAGTGCATCGAGGCGTACGCAGGCGCCGGGTTCTACGCGCCGTAGCTGCGGGCGGCGCAGTGGCCGCGACAGCCGTTGCCGCTACCATCGTGGTCACTCTGACAGTACCCGCCCATCTCGCCGCCCCTTCTAGCCCGACCACTAATCCGATCGCGGCCGCCTCGCCGACCGCAGCTGTGGACCCGATCCACGAGCCGCTGGATGGCTACCGTGTCACCTTCGTGCCTGATGGGCTCCGGGTCGGTGTCCCTGGGAACGGGTCTGCTAGCTACCCCGTATCGAAGGACCAACTGCACAACGACGGCTCCGTGCCCGCGTCAGAACATCCGACCGCCGCAACGACACTGCGAACGTATGTGCTGCCCAATGGGGGCAATTGGATAGCTATCTCGGTGCTGCGCCCGGAAGGGACGACAGCTGAGGTTGATCAGGCACAGGTCACCGAATGGTTGACCGGATGGGCTATCAAGGGCTCCGAGGTGATTGACAGATACGAGCTTCCGGCCGGCCGAGCCCAGCTCACTAGATTCGTGGGCTCCGAGGTTACCGCACACAACGTGGTGATCACGACCCCGGACGGTGTGGTGATCGTCGTCGACGGGAACGGGAATGTGCCGGTTGCGGACTTGAAGGCAGTGGCCGCAGGCGTCCTACCCCAGTGATCAAGGTTTAGAGCGACCGGCACTGGACTACACCGGTGTCGGTAAGCACCCCACGCCGCGCTGCCCCCAGCCGGCCCGCAGCCTGTTCCGGCAGGCCGCTGACCGGGTCGCCGAGTTGCCGCAGCCGCTACTGGCCGCCGCCGACGCGCGTCGGCATCCGGTGCTCGGGGTCCGCGTCGCGCCGGGCCGCGACACGCTGCGCCGGGTGATCGAGGCGGTCGACGCAGCTATGGTGGACCGCCTCGTCAGCGCCTGGCTGGCCACCCGACTCGCTCCACCGGCCGGCGGGTGCGGGCTGGCGGTGGACGGCAAGACCGTCCGCCACTCGGGCGGACCGGACGGGGTCGACGTACAGCTGTTCGCCGCGATGCGCCACGACACCGCGGTGGTCGTCGCCCAGGTGCTGGTCCCGGCCGGCACCACCGAGGTCACCCAGATCCGGGCGTTGCTCGACCACACCGAGATCGCCGGCACGGTCATCACCGCCGATGCCGCGCACCCCAGCGGCGACACCGCCACCTACCTGCGGAACCGAGACGCGGACTACGTGTTCACCGTGAAGGGCAACAGGCCCACGCTGCTGGCCACGATCACCGACCGGCTACCCGCCGCCACGGCCGCGACCAGCGACCACACCGACACCGAACGCCGCAGCGGCTACCGGGTCACCCGCACCATCTGGACAGCACCCGCCACCGGCGTCGACTTCCCCGGCGCCGCCACCGCGTTCCGGCTCCGCCGCGACACGTACACCCCGGACGGGCAACGGATCAGCAAACAGATCGTCCACGGCATCACCAGCCTGACCAGCACGGGGGCCGAGATCGCCAGACATGTGCGCACCCACTTGGAAAACAAGGTCCACTGGGTCCGTGACGTCCTGCTCGGCGAGGACACCCACCACGCCTGGCTCGGCAGCGGCGCCCACGCCATGGCCGCTGCGGGTGCCGAAAGCCTCGTCCGTCCTGGTCACGGCCTTCTTGAACACTGAGATCCGAACTCACTTGCATCCTTGACTCCGCCCTTCCCTGGCGCGGCGGGTGATCGACGTTGAGCGGTGCGTGGGGATGACTTGTTGTGCTGCTGCGACTGGCTTGCCTCGGCGTAACCAACACTTTCGCGCTGCTACGGCTGCTGCCGATGAGCGACCGGGACAAGGATGCCGAGATTCTCGTGCTGCGCCACCAGGTCACGGTCCTGCAGCGGCAGCTGCATGGCGAGACGGTCCGGTTCACCCCGGCTGACCGGGCGTGGCTTGCTGCTGTGCTCCACCGGCTACCCCGCGACGTGCTGCGCAACCTGCGACTGCTGGTTCGCCCGGAGACGGTGCTGCGCTGGCACCGTGACCTGATCGCTCGCCGGCACGCCAGAATCTCCCGACCCCGGCGGGCCGGCCGGCCACGTACCGTGCGGTCGATCCGTCGGCTGGTGCTGCGCCTGGCACGCGAGAACACGACGTGGGGGTACCGTCGCATCCACGGCGAACTGCTCGTCCTGGGTGTGGAGGTCGCGGCTTCCACCGTCTGGGAGATCCTGCGGCAGGCCGGGATCGACCCGGCGCCCCAGTGCACCGCCACCGGCTGGGCGACGTTCCTGCGCTCTCAGGCGCAGGCCATCATCGCCGCCGACTTCTTCGACACCACCACGCTGACCGGTGCCCGCCTGCATGTCCTTGCGGTCATCGAACACGCCACCCGCCGCGTCCGCGTTCTCGGCGCCACCGCCCACCCGACCGCCGGTTGGGTCACCCAGGCCGCCCGGAACCTCGTGATGGATCTCGAAGATGCCGGATGCCAAGTGAAATACATGATCCGGGATCGAGACGGCAAGTACCCCGCCCTGTTCGACACGGTCCTCGCCGACGCCGGGATCACCGTCGTGCGCAGCGGCGTCCGGATGCCACGCATGAACTCGATCATGGAACGTTGGATCCAATCCTGCCGCCACGAACTGCTCGACCGAGCACTGATCTGGAACCACGCCCACCTGGTACACGCACTCCGGGAGTACGAACACCACCACAACCAGCATCGGCCGCACCGCGGCATCGCCAACGCCCGACCGCTGCGCCCGCTGCCCAAACCGATGAGCGACCCCGCAGCGCTGACACGCCTGAACGTCCACCGACACGACCGACTCGGCGGGCTTCTACATGAGTACGAGCATGCCGCCTGACCAGCGCGGATGAGGTTCTCGGCACCCGCAGCACTACAACCAACATCGCCCGCATCAGGGCCGCAGGCAACGCCCACCTGACCGCGACACAGTCCCAGTGCCGGTGACCAACCTGGATGCCGTCCGAGTACGGCGCAGGAAGGCCGTCCACGGATTGATCAACGAGTACGAGCAGGCCGCGTAGCCCAACCGAATCCTCGAACGGCACACAATCGTGGTCACGCCCAGGATATTCACCCGGTCGCGATCTCGATCAGACAGCACACGCACGCGGATCAAGCCGATCATGTCGAAGTGCGAGAAGTCGCAGGCGAGACCCACACAGCCTGCGCGGCCGAGAAACTCCGACCCAGGCCGACCCAAGCCCGACGACACCACAAACTGCACCTCATGGGCCATGACCGAATTCCCGAACGGTCCGGGTACTCTGCCTAGCACGCTTGGCCTCGCTTGGTAGACTTCTCGGCATGGTCCACTCCGAGGACGATCTGCGGGCGGTCGTAGCCACGTACGAGGCGACCAGGGCAGCCGCGTTGACCGCGCGGGACGAGCAACTGCGGGCGTTCCACGCGGCCGGCTGGCGGCCGGTGGAGCTGCAACGGGTCACCGGATACAGCCGGGAGACGATCCGCCAGGCGCTACGACCGGAAGTCCGACGGGCGACCAACATCAGCCGGCGCAGAACACCACCGCAGCCGCCGGCGGACTACCGCCCTTACGGTGACCGCAAGCCCTACATCGTGGCCGACACCCTCACCGCACTGACCGGCCCCACCGGAGGCGTGGTCACGCTTCCCCGTCATCTCGACTGGTCCGGCCACGCCACCTACGACCTGAGCCGACCAGCACGCCTGGCCAGCATGTACAAGCTGGTACTCACCGAAGCCGGCACCGTCGATGACCTGAACACCTGGCTCAACGTAAACCTGCTCCGGCGACTCTGGCCCACCCTCTGGCTGCCACCCCAACTCCGACGAAGCTGGGAGGAAGCCTTCCCCGAACTCGCCGCCACCGGCACGAACGCCGCGTAATGGACGCCTTCCACGAAAGGCTCGCCCGCACCGGGCTCGCCGCCGCCCGCCGGTACGGTTTCGCTCTCGCCGGCGGCTACGCCGTCCAAGCCGCCGGGCTGATCGAGCGACCCAGCGAGGATGTCGACCTGTTCACCGCCTGGGACCGCCGCGACGAATTCAGCACCGCGGTCACGGCCGTCGTGGACGCCTACCGCAACGACGGCCTGACCGTCACCATCGAGCGGCAGTACGACACGTTCGCCCGGCTGACGGTCACCGATGACGACCGCGTATCCAAGGTGGAACTCGGTGTGGACTGGCGCGCCAACGAACCCATCCTCATGGCCATCGGACCGGTCCTACATCCCGACGACGCGGTCGCGAACAAGATGAGCGCGCTCTACGGCCGGGCACTCGCGCGTGACTTCATCGACATCGACGCTACACTCCAGTCCGGCCGCTACACCCAGGAAACCCTCCTCACCCTCGCGCAACGCGCTGACCGCGGGTTCGACCGGCGCATCTTCGCCGACGCTCTCGGGCAAGCCGACCAACTCGATCCCGACGACTTCACCCAGTACGGCCTCACCGACCCGGCTCTGAACGACCTCCGCAGCCGATTTTCCGCATGGCGCCGCGAGCTACTCGACAGGCAACACACAGCAGTTGACGACTCCGTCAAGTGACACGAGGGACACCGGTCAGGGCTGCCGTAGGCCAGCGGCCGGGTGCTCCAAGGGTGCTCGGACGTCGGGGAACCAACACGGACGTTCCGGGACCGGGAAGGATTCACAGCAGTATCCGGCACGGCAGCAAGCATCTACCTCAGCCGATGCGACGCCGGACCTGCAGGGACGCTGTGGATGCCGAAAACCCCATCCACCCTGGTCACAGCCATCTGATCACCGGGCCTTGGAGCGGCCGGTTCCCGGCGCGGATTCGGCAGACAGGGTCACGACAGTGGTCAACGTCGCGTGCTGCGCGACGATAGGGTGTGCTGTTTCGACTGGCGTACCTCGGCGTGGCCAACACCCTGGCCCTGCTACGGCTGCTGCCGATGAGCAACCGCGACAAGGACGCCGAAATCCTCGCCTTGCGGCACCAGATCATGGTGCTCGAGCGGCACCTGCACGGCGACCGAGTCCGGTTCACGCGAGCCGACCGGGCATGGATGGCCGCCCTGCTGCACCCGTTACCGCGCACCGCACTGAACCGTCTGCGGTTGCTGGTCCGCCCGGACACGGTGCTGCGCTGGCACCGGGATCTGATCGTCCGTCGGCACGCCCGCCGTTCCCGGCCCCACCGGGCCGGGCGTCCCCGAACCGTCCGGTCGATCCGCCGGCTGGTCCTGCGCCTGGCCCGCGAGAACCCGGCATGGGGCTACCGCAGGATCCACGGCGAACTCCTCATCCTGGGCGTCAAGGTCGCCGCCTCCACGGTCTGGGAGATCCTCCAGGACGCCGGTGTCGAGCCGGCGCCCGAGCGCACCAGCAACACGTGGGTGGCGTTCCTACGGTCCCAGGCCCACGCCATCACCGCTGCGGACTTCTTCGAAACGACCACACTGACCGGCACCCGGCTCTACGTCCTGGCCGTCATCGACCACGCCACCCGCCGCATCCGCATCCTCGGCGTCACCGCCCATCCGACCGCAGCCTGGGTGGCACAGACCGCCCGCAACCTGGTCATGGACCTCGAAGACGCGGGCTGCCAGGTCAAATACATGATCCGCGACCGGGACGGCAAGTACCCGGCCCTGTTCGACACGATCCTCACCGACGCCGGCATTGCGGTGGTACGCACCGGCGTTCGGATACCCCGAATGAACGCGATCATGGAGCGCTGGATACGGACCTGCCGGCGCGAACTCCTCGACCGGACCCTGATCCTCAACCAGCGACACCTACAACACGCGCTCCGCGAGTACGAGAACTTCTACAACGAACATCGCCCTCATCAGGGCATCACCAACGCCCGACCACTCGCCCCGCTACCCGAACCGATCACCGATCCGGACCGGATCGCCCGCCTGACCATCCACCGGCATGACCGCCTCGGCGGCATCCTCCACGAGTACGAACATGCCGCCTGACCTGCACGGATGACATTCTCGGCAGGCACAAGGTCACCGCCGTTGAACCAGTTTTGGCACGGTACACGGCGCGACTACCCCTGCGCTACAGACCCCACCCCGCGCGACATCCTAGCGACATTGATCAACCAACCACCAACGAATAACAGCTCACCAACGCCCACCCCACACAAATCGAGTACCGGACCCCGATGATCAGGCCGAACAGGCTCGGTTCCTGGATGAGAGGCATCTCGCCGTAGGGTTCGCTCCCGGAGCGATCGTCACCCCAGGGCGGAACGTCCATGGAACTCACGGGGTGTGCTACTCCTCGCTGGCGAGCAGCACCTCGCGCCACTGTGCGAAGCGCTCACGCATCGCGGTGATGTACGTGGGATCGGTGCCGTAGGCGGCGAAGCGGCGATCCGGGTACCGCTGGAGCATAGCGAACAGATCGGCCAGGACCCGCCGGTCGAAGCCGGCGTCGGCCTGCTCGGCGAGTTCGAGCACCTGCTCGCGGGTGTATCGGCCGGTTGCCAGGGCCGCGTCCACGTCGAGGAAGTCCCGCGGTTCGGCGCGGGTGAACAGGGCGGACATCTTGCCGGTGACGACGTCGTCGATGTGTAGGACGGGGCCGATGTCCATCGTCACGGGTGGGCGCGCACGCCAGTTCGCGGCGAGTTCAACCTTGTACGGCCGATCCGGTTCGCTCGGGTCGGTGACGGCGAGCCGGGCGAAGGTCTCGAACCGTTGCGTGACCTCGACCGTATAGCCGTCGGCGCGATAGGTGTCGACGACGGCGTCCACAGCTTGGGCGAAGTCACCGCGGCGCTCCCACGCGGTGAACAGGTCCACGTCCTCGCTGGGTCGGTCCAGGATCCCGTGGGCTTGTACGGCGTAGCCGCCGGCCAGTGCGAAACCGTACCGGCCAGCCACGCGCAGTCCGAGCTGCGCCAGCCGAAGGTGAACCGGTTCCACGCTCAGCCGGCCAGCGCCCGTGGTGGCGCGGCCAACTCGGGGAAGCGGGCCTGCCACAGGGCCCGTAGCCGAGCGGGCAGCCACAGGTCCGGCCAGAGTCGGCGTAGCGTGTCGCCGTCGAGCCACTGGCGTAGGTCGGCCACGGTGGCGGCCTGATTGAGCACCGTCTGGTACATCACCTGGAGATCTCCGGGGTCGCCCAGGTGATAGGTCGCGTCGCCGGACCAGTCGAGACGCCGGTCGAACGTCACCACACCGCTGACCGGGCCACGCAGTTCGGCCAGGCTCGCGGGCACGACGTAGTGCCGCTGGTCGGCGTACCCCGAACCAGCAGGCGCACCACCCGCCCGCACCATCGCCGCACCTCCTCTGCCTGCGATCGTACGGCGCGCCCGGCACCCACCGGTACAGACGGACAGAGAACCGGCTCGTGCCCCGGCGCGTGTTGATCGCATGATGCTCCCGGTGGCGCTCGGATGTCGCGGACCCGCACCGCCGTTTCAGCCGGAAATGTCATCCCCTTGCAGCGTTCACGGAGAGCCGCAGCTGCGCCGGCTGGTCGACACGTGGGTGCTCCGTTGTGGGTGCTCCGTGGGTGCTCGGACGTCGGGGAACTGGTGTACAGACACCAGGACGTAGCCGGATTTCGCGGCCGTCACGAGATCGCCCAAGAAATCCAGAAACCTGGATGGTGAGCAGATGCGGGCCCGGGACCTGGGCGGATTCATCGGGACGTCACCGGATCGAGTGGATTGCGGTCGGATCCATCTTGCAATATGTCCAAAACTGGAGGGGGGTGCCATATGCTGCGGACTACGCATCAGAAGGTTAGGGGTTCGAGTCCCTTCGGGCGCGCAAGATCATCAGGGGTCTGACCTGCCGAAACGGCAGTCGGGCCCCTTCGCTTTTTCATCCCTTGTGGTCGGTTGGGTGCTCGGTGGGTGCTCGTGCGACGAGCATCCCTCACGTCCCGACCCTGTACCGTTCGAAAACTCGGCCACGGCCGGTGACGTGCGACTTTGTCCGCTGTGGGATCGATGGATGGCGTCATGCTACCGGTCATGATCCTGTCGTTCGGCTACCTGATTCTTCGTCAGGCACTGCAGTTGATCATCCTGTTGAATCGTGGTGGGGACGCCAACGCGGTCGAGGTACTCGTGCTGCGGCACCAGGTCGCGGTCCTTCGTCGGCAAGTACGCCGTCCAGATATGGAACCGGCTGACCGGGCGGTCCTTGCCGGCCTGTCGAGGCTGTTACCGCGGACCCGGTGGACAGCGTTCTTCGTCACCCCAGCCACCTTGTTGCGCTGGCACCACAACCTGATCGCACGACGGTGGACCTACCCGAGACGGCGACGCGGTCGACCGCCGATCACGGCCGAGGTACGCCAACTGGTGCTACGGCTGGCCCGGGACAACCCGACCTGGGGATGCCGACGCATCCAGGGCGAGATGATCGGCCTGGGCTACCGACTCGCGGCCAGCACGATCTGGGCGATCCTGAACACCACCGGTGCAGGTCCGGCTCCACGACGGGCGGGACCGACCTGGACCGAGTTCCTCACCACCCAGGCCAAAGGCATCCTGGCCTGCGACTTCCTACACGTCGACACCATCGGACTAACCCGCATCTACGTCCTGTTCCTCATGGAGATCGCGACCCGGCGAGTCCACCTCCTGGGCGCCACGACCAACCCGACCGGCGAGTGGGTGGCACAGCAGGCCCGCAACCTCATGATGGACCTGGGCGAGCATGCCGGCCAGTTCCGGTTCCTGATCCGGGACCGGGACACCAAGTACACCGCCGCGTTCGACATCGTCTTCCACGCCGAGGGTGTCGAGGTGCTCCGAACACCACCGCAGGCACCCCGGGCCAACGCGTTCGCGGAGCGCTGGGTACGCACCGTACGGCGGGAGTGCCTGGACCAGATCCTGATCTACAACACCCGACATCTGCTCGTCGTGCTGCCTGAATACCTGGCGCACTACAACCGGCATCGCCCGCATCAGGGTCGCCGACAACGCCCACCTGGCCGCGACACGATCCCAGCCCTGGTGACCGACCTGGATGCCGTCCGAGTACAACGCAGGAAGGCCGTCCACGCGTTGATCAACGAGTACGAGCAGGCCGCGTAGCCGAACCCGAGCCATCGAACAGGGCGCCAACTCCGACCCAGATCGACCAAGCTCCACACCACCAAAACCGCACTTCACCGGCCATGACCGAGTTTCCGAACGGTACAGGTTCCAGGACTGCCCACTGAGCGTCGGTCAGGTCGTGCCGCCTCGTCACCGCTACGCTGGTCACGAGGTCTCCGTGTTGATGGTTCATCTTGGTCGATAAGCCATCTACCGGAGACCTCGCTGTTTACCAGGCAGCGACACGCCGGAAGTTCGTCACCCGCCCACGGCCGACTTTGATACACGCCCTAGTGCACCGACCACATGCTGATCTACAACGAGCGCCACGCGCAGACCGTAGTCGGCGAGTACGTCGACCACTTCAACGACCACCGGCCGCACCAAGGGCGTCAGCAGCGGCCACCCAACCATGACCCGTCCGTCGTCATCCCCATCGACAAGCCCATACGCCGCCGAAGACGACTCAACGGGATGATCAACGAGTACCACCGAGCAGCCTGAAATGATCATCAAAACACCAGGTCACCGCCGTTGAACCAGTTTTGGCACGGTACAGGGTGCCTGCTGACTCTGGCTGACAGCGTCACGGCCGCCGAGGAACCGGGCAGCACGCGCCTCGACGACCTGGTCCGGCGCGGCGCCAAGGTTCGGGTGCGCCAGACCGACCTGCCGGATGCCATCGTGCTCGACCGCAACCTGGCGCTGCTCCGGGAGCGCTCCGACGGACGGGCGTCGATGTACGTAATCCGACACAAGGTCGTCGTCGGCAGCCTCGCCAAGCTGCTTTCCACCGCCTGGCAGTCCGCCGTCGAGCTGGACTCCTTCCGCCGCCTCGAGACCAGCTCGGACAGCCTGACCCTCTACGTGGTCTGGGGTTGACCCGGTTTGACGGACAGGGTCGGTAAGTTGATCTCACGCTACCTTGCTGGCTGGCCTGCGGGAATAGGCCGTCGCCTCATACTCGGCCGGACTCATGTAGTCCAAGGTGGAATGGCGGCGGCGGGTGTTGTACCACCCCTCGATCCACTCGAAGATCGCCGCACGGGCGGCGGCCCGGGTCGGCCACGCCCTCCGGTCGAGCAGTTCGGTCTTGATCGTGGCGAAGAACGACTCCGCGACGGCGTTGTCCCAGCACTGACCCCGCCCACCGACCGACAACCGCACCCCGCTGCGATCGGCGAGCCGGGCGTACTGGGCACTCGTGTACTGGCAACCCCGGTCGCTGTGGAAGATCACCGGCCCGGTCGGGCGTCGGACGGCGATCGCGTTGGACAACGCCTGAGCGGGCAGATCGGTCCGCAGATGGTCGGCGGTGGCCCAACCGACCACCCGGCGTGACGCGATGTCGATGACGGTGGCGAGGTACAACCAGCCCTCCCACGTGTGGATGTAGGTGATGTCGCCGCACCAGCGGGTGTCGACCCGGCCGGCGGCAACGTCGAAGTCCCGGCGGATCAGGTCCGCCGACACCGCCGCACCCGGGTCGGGCACGGTCGTGGTCCGCCACCGCTTCGGCATCCGACCACACAACCCGGCGCCCCGCATCAGCCGCGCGACCCGCTTGCCGGAGTGCCGCCGCCCCTGCGCGGCGAGTTCCGCGCGGACCCGGGGCGCGCCGTAGGTGCCGGCCGAGTCGGCGTGGATCTCCGCGATGCGGGCGGCCAGGTCGACGTCGTCGCGGTCCCGCCGCGACGGCCCGGCACGGTGCTGGTAGTAGGCGGACCGGGAGACCTCCAGCAGCTCACAGGAACG
>NZ_JBHMIM010000090.1:0-16857 GCF_048060115.1 Micromonospora sp. LOL_023 | reverse complement strand
AGATCCCACAACCCCTCCGGCGAGACCACCCCACCGGGAAACCGGCACGCCATCCCCACGATCGCGATCGGTTCCCGGTCCCGCTGCTCGGCCGCGTCCAGCCGCCGACGCGTCTCCCTGAGCTCGGCGGTGGCGCGGCGCAAGTAGTCGAGCACCCGCAGCTCATCGACGGCCATGGCCGTCTCCCTTCGCCCGTACCCCGGCGATCTCCTCGACGTCGGGCACGATGTCGCGCGGGCTGGGGGTGGCGAGCATCTCCTTGCGCAACTGCATGGCGGCGTCGGTGAACGACGGTTCGTCGAGCACTCTGGCGAGCTGGGCCACGAGGTTGCCGGGTTCGGCGACCAGCGCCACACCCCGGGCCGCCATCTCACGCATGATGCCGGCCTCGCCCCAGATGTTGCCGGGCATTCCCACCTGCGGTACGCCGTGCACCACAGCGGCGTTGACCGTACCCATGCCTCCGAGATGCACCACCGCCGCGCAGGTCGGCAGCAACGCGTTGAGCGGGACATAGTCGAACAGCCGCACGTTGTCCGGAATCGGCGTTCCCGGTGGGATCTGGCTGGCGTTGAGGGTGGCGATCACCTCGACATCGAGGTCGGCGATCGCGGAGAGCAGACCCACGGCGCCGCTGTCGTCGGATTCGGCCGAGCCGAGCGCCCGGCGGGTCTGGCCCAGCGTGAGACACACCCGCCGCCGCTTGGGCCTGCGGCGCAACCAGGCGGGGATCACACTCGGTCCGCTGTAGGGAACGTGGCGCACGGGTCGGTAGTCGACGTCGGCATGCACCCGCAGGCAGGTGGGAATCGGCTCCAGAGTGGCCTGGCCGACCACCATCTCCTCGTCGAACTCGTGGCCGTATCGGGCCAGCTTGCCGCCGAGGTAGTCGGCCAGCGGGTCGTCGGCGGCCGCCGCTGGGTCGTCGCGGACCAGGTCGAGGAAGATCGCCCGCATCCGGGCCCAGTGATCGGGTGCGGGGATGATGCGTACGTGCGGCAGGCCCACCGCCCGGGCCATGACCGGCGCGGCGTAGTTATGGGCGTCCCACAACACCAGGTCCGGCCGCCAGACCCGGGCAAAATCCACCAGGTCGGACAGCGTCGAGTCGCCCGCCATGTACTCAGCGACCACCGAGGTGTACGCCCGGAACACCTCCCGCACGTACGGCAGGGTGAGCGTGGCCGGGTCGGTCTCGGTGATGTCGACGCCGAGCCCGTACGGGGTGTCCGAGGTGTCCAGGTTGCCACGGGCAGTCGGCAACTCCTCGCCCACCGCCACCGCAGTCAAACCGGTCCGCTTGGTTTCCTCGACGAGGTTGGGCTGAGTGGCGACGCAGACCTCATGGCCCGCCGCGCGCAGCGCCCAGGCGGTCGGCACGAGGTTGTACAGGTGCGAATTGACGGCGGGGGTGTTCACCAGGACACGCATTGCCTTCTCCTGTTGCGTTCGATGGAGCGGACGGTCAGGCGGCCGCGTACACGGTGCGGTACCAGTCGACCGTCTGGTCCAGCCCTTCCCGCAGCGACCTCGGAGTGAAGTCGATGATCTCGTTGAGCTTCGTGACGTCGAGGGTCCGGCTGGGCCGGCCACCGGATCGACGCGGGTCGGTACGAATCCGCTCCGGCCGGCCGAGCGCGGCGCAGATCGTCCGGGCGAGTTCGAGCACCGAGACCGTTTCGGTCGTACCGACGTTCATCATGTGGTACTTGTTGACCTCGACCATGCCGAGAATCGCCCGGACCAGGTCGGCGGCGTACATGTAGGTCCTGGTCTGACTACCGTCGCCCCAGATCTCGATCTCCTCGCCGGCGAGGACCTTGGCGAACATGCTGGGCACCACTCGGTCGGTGTCCGGCTCGAAGTTGTCCCGTGGGCCGTACACGCTGGTGAGCCGAGGCAGGAAGACGTTCATGCCGTACTCCGCCCGGTACGCCTCAGCCAGGATCTCGGCGTAGTTCTTGGACAGGTAGTAGCCGTCGCGGGAGTAGTTCATCCGCTGCCGGAAGTCGTCCTCCTCGGGGATCGGATCCCTCGTCGGCGACAGGTAGATGTCACTGGAGCTGATCAGCACGACGTCGGCGACGGTGTACCGACGAGCACAGTTGAGCACGTTGGACACCGAACGCATGTTGGCGTCGAGGATGTGCGCGGGCCGGTCCAGGCGCACGTCCATCGGCCCGGACACGACCGCGCAGTGGACGATCGCGTCGACCGGCCCGGACTGCCCGGCGATCAGCTCCGAGAGCTGTGTCTCGTCGTGCAGATCGAGGCGCACCGGTCGCACATCAGCTGGCAGCTGACGCAGCACCCGCCGGTTGTCCCGCCGATACGGCAGGGTCACCGTTGCGCCTGCGGCGACGAGCTCCTCCGCGAAGTGCGAGCCGATCAGGCCGAGCCCACCGGTGACGATGGCGTTCTTGCCTGCCCAGTAGTTCCTTGCCACGGTAGTCCTCTCCGTCGATCCGGCCGGTGCCGGGCGGTCAGCCGTTCCAGCTCGGGCACGATGTCGTGCGGGCTGGGCGTTGCCCGCAGGTCGTCGCGGAGCCGGCCGGCGTTGCGGGTGAAGGTCGCGTCGGTGAGTAGCCGGTCGACCCGGGTACGCAGCGCGTCGACCGAGAGCTTGCTTTTCAACCCGTCCCCGGCTAGCCGGTAGGGGTCCACGTACAGGCCGGCACCCTGGGCTTCCAGGTGCTCACCGAACCCCATCTCGTCCCAGTAGCGGCCCGGCACGATGAGATTCCGTACGCCGTGCACCAGGGCGTTCCCGAGAGTGCCGAATCCTCCGTGATGGATGATGACCGAGCAGGTCGGCAGCAGCTCGTTCAACGGGACGAAGTCGACCGCCCGCACGTTGTCCGGCAGGGCGCCGACCGACTCCAGCTGGGCGGCGTCCAGCGTGGCGATCAGCTCGACGTCGAGGCTCGCGACCGCCTCGATCAGCTCCTCGATGGCGAACAGATCCCCGCCCAGGCTCTCCCGGGCGGTCACGCCGAGGGTCAGGCACACCCGCGGCCGTCGTGGCGGCTCGTACACCCAGGACGGGGCCGTGGTCGGACCGTTGTACGGCACGTAGCGCACCGGCAGATAGGGCAGGTCGACCGGGAACCGCATCCACGACGGAGTCGGATCGATCGTCCACTGGCCGGTCATCAGCTCACCGGCGGTACCCGGCTTCAGCTCGCGGCCAAACCGGGACAGCCGGCTGACCAGCCAGTCGCCGACCAGGTCGTCCCGGCGTTCCGGCGGCTGCTGGGCGAGCAGGTCGACGTAGCGCAGGTACATCCGGCCGATGTGGTCCAGGCCGAAGAGCATCCGGGCGTGCGCCGCACCGCACGCCTGGGCCGCGATCGGGCCGACGTAGCTGAGCGCGTCCCAGATCACCAGGTCGGGTTGCCAGTGGCGGGCGAAGTCGACCAGCCCGTCGAGCATCGACCGGTTACCGGTGAGGTGTTCGTAGTGCAGGGAGCAGCCGACGGTGAAGGCGCCGAGGACGTACTCCCAGGTGAGCTGGTCGGCCCGAGTCTCGGTCATGCCCGCGTTGATGCTCTGCCAGGTACCGGCGCTGGTGACGTGCTCGCCGCGGGCGGCTGCCTCGGCCGGCTCGACTTCGACGGTCTCGTCGCCCACGGCCGCCACCGGCAGTCCGGTACGGGCGACGGCGTCCAGGATCTCCGGCTGGGTCGCGACGCACACCTCGTGGCCGGCCGCCCGCAACGCCCACGCCAGCGGCACCATGTTGTAGAAGTGCGTCTTAGCCCCATAGACCGCGAACATCACACGCATCGAGGTCCCCAACCGGTACGGTGGTCGATCGTCGGTGGTCGGTCTAGTTGCTGGCGCCGACCGGGGCGTCCCAGTCGATCCGGTGCCCGTACAGCCAGCTCATGTGCTCCAGGTCCTTCTCTGCGGCCTTCTGGTTGAACGCGATCGGCAGGAACAGGTCCCGGAAGACCCGCCCGACGCGTCCGTTGACCGCGATGGACCGGCTCGCCTCCCGACCGAACTCGACGACCTTCTCCACCCGGGGCCGGCGGATCTGCTCGTAGCGCGCGAACGCGTCGGCGATGTTCGGCACGTCACGCAAGCAGCGGCCGAGCTCGACCGCGTCCTCGATCGCCATCGACACGCCCTGCCCGCCGGACGGCGACACTGCGTGGCAGGCGTCCCCGATGATCACCATCCGCTCGTTGCGCCAGGTCGGCACGGTCGGCAGATCGTAGATCGGCCGCGGCGGAGTGATCTCGTCGGTGGCGTTGATGATGTCGATCGCGGCGCTGTCGTCGTCGGCGAACATGTCAAGCAGCTGGGTACGCCACTGCTGCGGGGCGATCGCCGACAGCGTCTCCT
Organism: Micromonospora sp. LOL_023; assembly: GCF_048060115.1. Taxonomy (NCBI): domain Bacteria; kingdom Bacillati; phylum Actinomycetota; class Actinomycetes; order Micromonosporales; family Micromonosporaceae; genus Micromonospora; species Micromonospora sp. LOL_023. The sequence goes on along the minus strand of NZ_JBHMIM010000090.1, from coordinate 12,507 downwards.
TGGTGGGTTCATCCGGCCACGTCGGCGCGGCGTACCACCATATGTCGCCGTTGGTGTGGTGGATGTAGCAGAAGAAGCTGCGCTTGCCGAGGTACATGAACTCGGTGCCCGGCTGACCGGGGACGTCGACGCCCCGGGCGTATCCGCTGGTGGTCACCATGCCACCGAATCGCAGCGGCACGTCACCGCCGTTGATCAGGCGACGGACCACCGAGTGCGCCCCGTCCGCGCCGATCAGCAGGTCGCCGCGGGCCTCACTGCCGTCGGAGAAGTACGCGACGACACCGTCGGCGGTGACCTTGGCGTTGGTCAATCGCCTGCCGAACTCGATCTGGATGCCCCGGCCGATCGCCTCGTCGCGCAGCGCGTTGTACAGATCGGACCGGGTGATGGCCCGGGCCACGGTGCCGTCGGGCAGCGGGTTGCCGTTGGGCACCTCGGCCAGCACGCGGCCGCTTCCCAGGTGGTATCGGTACATGGGAATGTCGAACCCGGCGGCGAGGTGGTCGACTCCAAGTTGGAGCAGCGCGTGGTACCCGTTGACGGCGAGCACGAGGTTCGCCCCGATGCCGTCGGCGGTCCGGTCGTACGCCTCGTACACGACCGGTTTGACACCGGCCTTCGCCAGCGCGATTGCGCTGATCGGTCCTGCCACACCGCCGCCGATGATCAGTGCTGTGGTCATCACGGTCTCCGTCCTGCGGTTCGGTGGACAGCCAGGACGCTGTCCCGTGCAGCGAATCAGTTCGACGAGAAGGGCTGCGTCGCCAGTGTGTCGACCGCCCGACGACGGCACAGCCCCTAGCCGCCCCGGTCACCGGAGCGACCCGTAAGGGGTTGACGGTAGGGGTGTGCGGCGACGTAGACAGATGTCGCCTTGATGGTTGCTGTCCACGCTGACAGTGCCGGCGGATTCGGCGACGGTGATGCTCGCGCAAGCCCGACGACAGAGGTGTGGGATGGACTACGTAAGGCTCGGCCGGACCGCGTTGTCGGTGAGCCCGATGTGCCTCGGCACACTCAACTTCGGTGTCCGCACCAGCGTCGACGAGGCGTACGCCCTCATGGACGCAGCGCTCAGTCAGGGAATCAACTTCTTCGACACCGCGAACCACTACGGCTGGCAGGTACACCGAGGACTGACTGAGGAGATCCTCGGTGACTGGTTCGCCAAGGGCGGCGGGCGGCGCGAGAAGGTGGTACTCGGCAGCAAGGTGTGCAACTCGATGAGCGACTGGCCGAATGACCGCGGCCTGTCGATGCGCCACATCATCACTGCCTGCGATGACTCGCTCCGGCGGCTGAAGACCGACTGGATCGACGTGTACCAGATGCACCACGCCGATCCCCACGCCTCCTGGGAGGAGGTGTGGCAGGCGATGGAGTTACTCGTCCAGCAAGGCAAGATCCGCTACGTCGGCTCGTCGAACTTCACCGGCTGGAGCCTGGCGGCCGGGCAGGAACGTGCCCGGGCCCGGGACAACCTCGGTCTGGTGTCCGAGCAGTGCCTGTACAACCTGGTCAATCGGCAGCCCGAGCTGGAGATCGTGCCAGCCGCCCAGGCGTACCAGATCGGGGTGCTGGCCTGTTCCCCGCTGCACGGCGGGCTGCTCGGCGGCGGGCTGCGCAAGCTCGCCGACGGGACCGCGGTCAAGACGGCTCAGGGCCGGGCGATGGTCGCGATCGAAACGCGGCGGGCGGACATCGCCGCGTACGAGAGTCTCTGTGCGCAGGCCGGATTCGACCCGGCGGAGCTTGCCCAGGCGTGGTTACTGCACCGACCCGGAGTCACCGCGGTGGTGACCGGGCCACGCACGATGGCCCATCTCGACGCGGCCATCCACGCGCTGAAGATCGAGCTCGACGACGACCTGCTCGCCCAGCTGGACCGGATCTTCCCGCCGATGGTCAGCCAGATCCCCCAGGCGTGGTGACCCCGTGACCAGACACCAGATCGACCCCCGAAAAGTCAGCGAGAGCGATCTCGCCCGCCATCTGCTCGCCGCCCGTGGCATCCAGTGGATGCGCGGCAACCGCGGCGACCCGTACGCGCTGATTCTGCGCGCCCAGGGAATCGACCCGCGTCGGCTGTTCCCGGCGCTACGCGGTGCCCCGGCGCTGCGGCAGAGCGAGACAGACGTCTGGGTTACCGTCGACCACACCGTCGGCACCTCGATCTTGGCCGACGGGCGGCTGAAGCTACGCGACCGGTCGGCCGACCGGCGCCGCAAGAGAATCTTCTCGATCGACTCGCGCACCAGCCTCAAGCACGTGCTCTCAGTCGACGACGGCGTCTGCGGCCCGGAACGCGCCGACCAGGACCGGCTGGCCGCCCTCGCCGCCGCGGCGATCGGGCCGCAGGCCATACAGCGGCGCCGCGACGACGTGTCCCGGGTCTTCCGGGACACGGTCAAGCGGTCCGGCGACCGGTTCGACCTGGTGCAGGACTTCGCCCGAGTGGCGGTCGCCGACGTTCTCAGCGATCTGCTCGGCGTGCCCGAGGCGCAGCGGGACCGGTTCGCCACCGCGCTGCCCGGTGCCGGATTCGCGCTCGACGCCGTGCTGTGCCCGCCGACACTGGGCATGACCCGCACGCTGGTCGAGTCGTTCGACGCGCTGCGGAGCTTGCTCGCCGAGCTGGTGGCGGACCGCAGCGGCGCCGGGTCCGGCGGCGGTGTCCCGGACGGTACTGCGGGCAGGGACGTGATCACTACCGTACTGACCGCCGGCGGTAGGCCCGACGACGCGTTGGCGGCCGGACTGATCACCGCCGTCTTGGGCGCGGAGATCACGACGAACCTCATTGGCGCGGCGGTGTGCGCCCTGCTGGACGATCCGGGGCAGTGGCGGATGCTGTGTGACGACCCCGACCGGGCCGTCGCCGTCATCGAGGAGACGTTGCGCTACGACCCACCGGTACGGATCGAGAGCCGGATCGCGGCGGAGGCCGTCGAGATCGCCGGGCAGTCCGTGCCGGCCGGTGACCAGGTCGTCGTTCTGGTCGATGGCGCCAACCGCGACCCCGGCGCCTTCACCGAACCCGACCGGTTCGCCGTCGACCGGCCGTCGCCGGCGGGCCACCTGTCCCTTTCGGTGGGCGCCACCGGCGCACTCGTCGCGGCGCCCGCACGGCTGCTCGCCGAGGTGGCGTTGCGCACCCTCGCCACCCACGCTGCCGGGCTGCGCCCGGCGGGCGAGGTCGTGCGTCGTATGAGGTCTCCGGTCGTGCGCGGCATCGCGCGCTGCCCGGTTGAGGTCTGACCAGACAAGCGAAGGTGGGTGGAGCGCCCTATGTCCACGTTGGTGTGGGACTACCTGGCGGAGTACGAGGACGAGCGCGAGGACATCCTCGACGCAGTCGACCAGGTGTTCCGATCGGGCAAACTCGTCCTCGGCAAGAGCGTGCTCGGCTTCGAGTCGGAGTTCGCCGCCTATCACGGAGCGGCGCACTGCGTCGGGGTCGACAACGGCACCAATGCCCTCAAGCTCGGGTTGCAGGCGCTCGGCGTCGGTCCCGGCGACGAGGTGATCACCGTGTCCAACACGGCCGCCCCCACGGTCGTGGCCGTCGATGGCACCGGGGCCACCCCGGTCTTCGTCGACGTCCGTCGCGAGGACTACCTGATGGACGTCGATCAGGTGGCCGCCGCCATCACGGCGCGGACCAAGTGTCTGCTGCCGGTCCATCTGTACGGCCAGTGCGTCGACATGGCGCCGCTGGAGGCTCTGGCAGCCCGGCACGGGTTGACCATCCTCGAGGACTGCGCGCAGTCACACGGTGCCCGGCACCATGGCCGGCTCGCCGGCAGCATGGGCAACGCGGCGGCGTTCTCCTTCTACCCGACCAAGGTGCTCGGCGCGTACGGCGACGGCGGCGCCACGATCACCTCCGATGACGAGGTGATGAGCAACCTGCGGCGGCTGCGGTACTACGGCATGCGGGAGCGCTACTACGTCGTGGAGGTTCCCGGCCACAACAGTCGCCTCGACGAGGTGCAGGCCGAGATTCTGCGACGCAAACTGGGCCGCCTTGACGACTACATCACCCGACGGCGGGCGGTCGCCCGACGGTACACCGAAGGGCTTGCCGACACCGACCTGGTGCTGCCGTCGCTGGCGCAGGGCAACGACCACGTCTACTACGTGTACGTGGTCCGGCATCCCCGGCGCGACCAGATCATCGAGGCGCTCAAGGCGTACGACATCCACCTCAACATCAGCTACCCATGGCCGGTGCACACCATGACCGGCTTCGCCCACCTCGGCTACCAGACGGGCTCGTTGCCGGTCACCGAGGAACTGGCACACCAGATCTTCTCACTGCCGATGTACGCCTCACTGTCCCTGGACATCCAGGACAAGGTGATCGACGCGCTGCGCGAGGTTCTGCGCACGCTCTGATCCGCGGCCTGGTTCCCCGGTTGGAGGAGCAGCCCATGACCGTCCCTCGGACGTATCCTGTCGATCTACGCGGTCGGGACAACCCCGCGACACCCGCGCAGATCGCCGAGTCGGTGCTTTCCCGTGTCAGCCCGTTCGGACAACTGGAAGGCTTCTTCACCTGGTTCTCGGCGCTGCGTGAGCACTCCTACACCGACGTCGAGCGGATACCTCTGGACGAGATGCAGGGTTGGCACACCGATCCGGACAGCGGCGATATCGCCCACCGCAGTGGCAAGTTCTACACCATCCGCGGGCTTGACATCCGGGTGCCGGACGGGCCTGTGCCGCAGTGGAGCCAACCGATCATTCACCAGCCGGAGGTCGGCATCCTCGGCATCCTGGTCAAGAAGTTCGGCGGAGTGCTGCACTGCCTGATGCAGGCGAAGGTGGAACCGGGCAACTGCAACGGCCTACAGCTCTCCCCCACGGTCCAGGCGACCCGGAGCAACTACACCGGCGTCCACCAGGGCCGGGCCGTGCCGTACCTGGACTACTTCCGCGAACCGGCCCGCCACCAGATACTGGCCGACGTACGGCAGTCCGAGCAGGGTTCCTGGTTCTACCACAAGCGCAACCGCAACATGGTCATCGAGGTGACCGAGGACGTCGAGCTGCTGCCCGGCTTCTGCTGGCTGACCCTGGGGCAGGTCCACGAACTGCTTGCTGTGGACGACGTCATCAACATGGACGCCCGAACGGTGCTGGCTTGCCTGCCGTTCTCCGGCAGCGGTTTGCTGACCGCCTTCCCCGACACGGCCGACAACTTCCGCGCGGCGTTGGTCCGCTCCTGCAGCGTCGAACATGGCGGCCGGCACACCACGAGCGAGATCCTCAACTGGCTGACCGATGTCCGGACCAGGGCTGAGGTGTGGACCACCGACGTCCCGCTGGGCGGGCTGCCAGGCTGGTCCCGCAAGAAGGGTCTGATCAGCCACGAGAGCGGACGGTTCTTCGAGGTCATCGGGGTGCACGTCCAGGCCAGGGGGCGGGAGGTGGACCAGTGGAGCCAGCCGATGATCAGGCCGTGTGAGGAGGGGATCGCCGCGTTCCTGGTCGCCCGCATCGACGGGGTGCTGCACGCTCTGGTCAGAGCCATGGTCCAGCCCGGCTACAAGGACGTGGCCGAGCTGGCGCCAACGGTGCAGTGCGCTCCCGGCAACTACCAGGACCTTCCGGTGACGGCCCGGCCGCGGTTCCTCGACGTCGTGCTCGACGCCCACCCGGAGCAGGTTCGCTACGACGTCACCCTGTCCGAGGAGGGCGGCCGGTTCTACCACGCCCGCAACCGCTATCTGGTGGTGGAGGTGCCGGCCGACCCGCAGTTCGACGAACCCAACTTCCGGTGGATGCCGCTGCACCAGCTCGTCGACCTGCTACAGCACAGCCACTACGTCAACGTCGAGGCACGCAGTCTGATCGCTTGCCTGCACAGCCTGTCCGGCGGATGAGCCGGGTTCCCCCAACCACGATCACGGAGAGCTGTGCAGTATGTCACGATGTCGGGTCTGCAGCCATCCCATCCGCGAGTTCTTCGATTTCGAACGGCAGCCGCTGTCGTCGGCCTTCCCCCGAACGGGCGAGCTCGACGAGGAGTACTTCTTCCGCCTGGCGGTCGGTATGTGCGAATCATGCACACTGGTGCAGCTCATCGACGCGGTACCGCCGGAGCGCGCCCATCACCAGGGCTACCCGTACCATTCGGCGGCTTCGTCGGTGATGTGCAAGCACTTCGAACAGACTGCCCGCCGGTTCCTGGAGACGGAGCTGACCGGCGCGGACCCGTTCGTCGTGGAGATCGGCGCCAACGACGGTGTGATGCTGCGAACCTGCGGGGACGCTGGCGTTCGGCATCTCGCGGTCGAGCCGTCGGGAGCTACCGGTGTGCGGGCGCACCGAGCGTTCTTCGACGCGCACGCCGCCACCCGAATCCGCGACGCGGACGGAACCGCCGACGTGGTGTACGCGGCCAACACCATCTGCGGGGTCACCGACCTGCAACCCGTCTTCGAAGGGTTGGACGTGCTGCTCGCCCCGGACGGGGTCTTCGTCTTCGAGGATCCGTACCTCGGCGAAATCATCGAGCGGACCAGCTTCGACCAGATCTACGACGAGCACGTCTTCTTCTTCACCGTCCGGGCGGTCGGCGCGCTCGCCGACCGGTTCGGGTTCGAGCTGGTCGACATCGAGCGGCTGCCGGTGCACGGCGGTCAGATCCGGTACACCCTCGCCCGGCCGGGCCGACGGGAGCCGTCGCCGGCTGTCGCCGACGCGCTGCGCACGGAGCAGGCCCACGGCCTTGCCGAGTTGGTCACCCTGGAGCGGTTCGCGGCCCGCGTACAACGTATCCGCGACGACCTGGTCGCACTACTGCACGAGTTGCGCGCCGACGGGGCGCGGATCGTCGGGTACGGAGCCACCGCGAAGAGCTCCACGATGGCGAACTACTGCGGGATCGGGCCGGAACTGATCCCATTCGTCTGTGACACCACCCCTGCCAAGCAGGGCCGGTTGACCCCCGGCTCGCATATCCCGGTCCGTCCGGTGGAGGCCTTCGCCGACCCGTACCCGGACTTCGCGCTGCTGTTCGCCTGGAACCACGCCGAGGAGATCATGGCGAAGGAGCGTGCCTTCCGCGAGGCCGGCGGCCGGTGGATTCTGTACGTACCACAGGTACACATCGTCTAGCGCCCACCGCGCGACGCGTCGAACACCGGCCCGACCTCACCTGGTCGGGCCCCGCACCGTCCGCCCCTCCGGTATCGAGCCAGCGCGACAAGGGGGCGTCGCCCGCCAGCGTCGGGGGAAACGCCGGCGGGCGACGCCGTGGGGGTAAAGCCGTCAGGCGAAACGTTTGCGGTAGATCCGGGTGGCCAGGGGCGCCGCCACGCAGAGGATGGCCACCCACCAGAGGACGGCCTGCCAGCCGGTGTCCCCGACCGGGCGGCCCAGCAGCAGTTGGCGTACGGTGTCCACGACCAACGTCACCGGCTGGTGTTCGACAAATGCGCGCAGCCCGTCCGGCAGCGTCTCGGCCTGCACGAACGCCGTGCTGGCGTACGGGCTGAACATCAGGATGAGGCCGAGTCCGCTGGCACCGTCGACGCTCTTGGCGACCAGTCCCAGTACCGCCGACACCCACGCCAGTGAGAAGGCGAACAGCAGCAGAACGGCCGCCGCCAGCAACCACTCGACGACCGACGCGGACGGCCGGAAGCCGACCAGCAGGCCGAGGCCGACCATGACCACCAGGGCGATCATCCCTCGGATGACAGCGGCCACGATGTGCCCGGTCAGTACCGCCGAGTCCAGCATCGCGATCGCCCGGAACCGGTCGACAACGCCTTCCTGCATGTCGGACTGTACGGCCAACGTCGTGGAGACGGAGATCATCGTCACGGCGATGACGAGGATGCCCGGCACCAGATAGTTGATGTAGGTGGTGGCGCCGACGTCGATGGCTCCGCCGAACATGAAGCGGAACATCAACAGCATCACCGCCGGCAGCATGATCGCGGTGAAGATCTGGTCCGGGCTGCGGGTCAGGTGGTGCACGTGCCGTCCGATCAGGACGCGCGTGTCGCTGATCGCCCAGTACAGCTTGGATCGCTTCTCCGGCAGGACCACTGTCTCAGTGGCCGGTACGGTCGTCACTGCGTCGCTCCTGCGTGCTCGGTGGTGGTGGAGCCCTCGCGGTGGGTGAGAGCGAAGAACACATCGTCGAGGGTCGGCTTGGTCAGCGACAATGAGTCGATCTCCAAACCGTGCTGCTCCAGCAGGTCGAGCAACCGCTTGACGTGCGCGGCACCGTCGATGAAGATGCTGATGCTCCGGGTCACCTCGTCGCGCTGGATGCCTTCGCCGTCGATCAGCTCGACGGCTCGGGCGTAGCCACCGGCGCTCGTCAGGACGAGCTCCACCCGTTCCTTGCCGACTCCCTGCTTGAGCTCGGCCGCGGTGCCCTCGGCGATGATCCGCCCGTCGTCGATGACCGCGATCCGGTCCGCCAACTGGTCGGCCTCCTCAAGGTACTGGGTGGTAAGGAGGATGGTGATGCCGGCGGCCAGCAGTTGCTTGATCGCCTCCCACATCGTCGCCCGGCTGCGTGGATCGAGGCCGGTGGTGGGCTCGTCGAGGAACAGAACCGACGGCGGGACGATCAGAGTCGCGGCCAGGTCGAGCCGCCGCTTCATCCCGCCGGAGTAGGTCTTCACCCGGTTGTCCGCAGCGTCGACCAGGTCGAACTGCTCCAGCAACTGCTGGGCGCGCAGCGCCGCGTTGGCCGGGCTCAGCCGGTGCAGGCGCCCCATCATGATCAGGTTCTCCCGCCCGGTGTGCATCCAGTCCAGTGACACGAACTGGCTGACCAGACCGATGGAGCTGCGGACGCCGTTGCGCTGCTTGACAACGTCGTAGCCGTTGACGAGGACTTCACCGCTCGTGGGCCGGCTGAGTGTACTCAGGACCTTGACGACGGTGGTCTTGCCCGCCCCGTTCGGGCCGAGCAGCGCGAGCATGGTGCCCCGCTGTACGTCGAGGTCGACCCCCTTGAGGACCTCGACCTTCTGGAACTTCTTCCGGAGATCACGTATCCGGATTCCTGACTCGGTCATCAAGCTCCTTCTGTTGTTGCTTGGTCAGGCACGGCTGGGCAGGAATGAGTGACGCCTGGTAGCACGCGACGAACGCGCTCCACCGGTGGGTTGATCAGTGCCGGGCCCGGCCGGGCCCGGCATGAGAACGTGAACGTGACGACAGCGGGTGCCGTCCGGACAGCGAATCCAGCGCGACCGCACCCGCCGAAGCGGGTACCGGCAGCGTGGACCTGATCAAGTCGATGCTGACAGCGCCGACGCTAACAGTATGGGGGTCAAACTGATGCGTTTATGGTATACATGGTTCCGACAGGACGTCAACGAGCAGGCGGTGGGCATGGCATCCGGGCAGAACAGTGGCGGCGCGACCGCCCCCTCCTTCGAGTTCCTCTGGCGCGACACACGGGCCCCCCGGTCCGGTCCCGGCCCCAAGCCCGCGCTGAGTGTCGACAAGATCGTGCTGACCGCGATCGAGATGGCTGACGAGGAGGGACTCGACGCGGTCTCCATGCAGCAGGTCGCCAAGCGGCTCGACTTCACCGCGATGTCCCTGTACCGCTACGTACCTAGCAAATCCCACCTGGTCGACGCGATGACCGACGTCGCCTCCGGCGATCCACCGGACCTCGACGCGGTGACCGGCGGCTGGCAGGCGAAGGTCGAGACCTGGGTCAAGGCCATCTGGGGGCGGTACCAGCGCCATCCGTGGATGCTGCAGGTCCGGGTCAGCTACCCGATCGGGCCCAACCAGCTGGCCTGGTTCGAGAGCCTGCTCGGTGCGATCGCCGACAGCGGACTCGGCTACGACGAGATGGTCTCGGTCAGCCTCTTCCTCAGCGGCGCCACCCAGGGCATGGCCCGGATCTCCCTCGACATGGCCCCGGCCGGCGCCGAGCCCACCGGCGGAGGACTCGGCTACGAACAGGCCCTCGCGACGGTCGTCGACACCGAGCGGTTCCCGACTCTCGCCCGTCTGCTCGCCGCCGGCACATTCGCCACCCCGGCCGCACCCACCGGCGCGGACAGCGACGTCATTCCCAACCTCGAGTTCGGTCTCCGACAACTCCTGGAAGGCATCCATGTCTACGTGACCCGACGCACGCAGCTAGGGGCAGATAGGGGTTAACCAGAATCGCATTCCACGGCTAGGCTCGGTCCGTAATTCCCGATACGGGATGAGCGCACCCAACAATGAGGGTTGTTCAGGTCGACGTCGGACAGGTATCCGAACGGAAGCGTCGCACTGAACAATACTCGACATGCTGCGGAGCAGTTCATGCGCGTACTGTTCACGGTGTTCGCTGCCAAACCACATTTTTACAACATGGTCCCGTTGGCCTGGTCGCTGCAAGCGGCCGGGCACGAGGTCCGAATCGCGAGTCAACCGGACCTCGTGGAGATCATCGCCACTACCGGTCTCACCGCGGTCCCGGTCGGCAGCGAACTCGACATGGTCACCGCCTTCCAGGACGGTACGGACGACGGCTCCGGCGGCGCACCGTGGCAGCGCCTGACCGGGCTCAGCGAGCTCGACCCGGCCAAGCTCACCTGGAACTACGTCCTCGGCGTATTCACCATCGGCTGTTCCATGGAGTACGAGTACCTGGCCGGCCAGGCCGTGACGGACGACCTGGTCGAGTTCTCCCGGGCATGGCGGCCGGATCTCGTCGTCTGGGACGCGCTGACCTTTGCCGGGGCGATCGCCGCCCACGTCAGCGGGGCCGCCCACGCCCGTATCCTCTTCGGGCAGGACTACGTGTTCCGGATGTACGCCGACTACCGCGCGATGCTCGACCGCCAGCCACGGGAGTGCTGGGACGACCCGATCTCCGACTGGCTGGCCGGACGCCTGGCCCGCTACGGCTGCCCCTACGAGCAGCATCAGGACCTGGAGCTGATGACCGGTCAGTGGACGATCGACCCCACCCCGGCCTGGATGCGGCTCCCCCTCGACCTGACGTACCTGCCCGTGCGCTACGTGCCGTTCAACGGTCCGACCAGCGTGCCCGAGTGGGCACTCACTCCCCCGGCGCACCCACGCATCTGTTTGTCACTTGGCGTGTCCGGCAGAGAACTGTTCGGTGGCGATCATCTTTCCCACGGCGACCTCACCACCGTGTCCGATCTACTGGACGCGCTCGCTGACTTTGACATCGAGGTGGTAGCGACACTCAACGCCGAACAACTCGCCTCGGTGGACCGCCTGCCAGACAACGTCCGAGTGGTGGACTTCGTCCCTCTCAACGAGTTGCTGCCCAGCTGCTCGGCGGTGATCCACCACGGTGGGTTCGGCACCACCGGCAACGTGCTGGCGCACGGCGTACCCGGGATCGTGATCCCAGCGCCGTGGTGGGACGCCGCCCGGCTAGCCCAGCACCTGCAGGAACGCGGCGCTGGCTTCCTGCTGGACCACGACGAGCTGTCCCGGGCCGCGCTGTGTGACCGGCTCACCCGCCTGCTCACCGATCCACAGATCGCCGACCACGCCGCCCAGGTCCGCGCCGAGCTTTTGGACACGCCGAGCCCGCACGAGCTGGTCCCGCAGCTGGAGCAGCTCGCGGCGCGGCACCGCACCGCCGATCCCCAGCCAGCCGGAAGCAGGTGAACCGCGATGCGCGTCCTGGTCACCGTCATCGCCGTCAAGACCCATCTGTACAACGTGGTTCCCATGGCGTGGGCGTTGCAGGCCGCCGGGCACGAGGTCCGGGTGGCCAGCCAGCCGGACCTGGTCGAGGCGATCACCAGCGCCGGCCTGACCGCTGTGGCGGTCGGTGATCCGCTCGGCATGGGCCGGTCGGCGCACGGCCCCCGTGGGCAGACGTTCCGCGCGCACGGCGGCAGCATGCTCGTCGCCGCGGGCGAGGAGTTGACCTGGGAACACGCCCTCGGCGCACTGACTGTCGCGTGCGCGGTCGAGTACGAGTTCTTCGCCGGCCAGACAGCGCTGGACGACCTGGTGGAGTTCGCCCGCGGCTGGCAACCAGACCTGGTGATCTGGGACGCGTTGACCTTCGCCGGGGCGATCGCCGCCCGCGCCTGCGGCGCCGCACACGCCCGCATGCTGTTCGGCATCGACTACATCACCCAGATGTACGACAACTACCGGGCGCTGCTCGACGAGCAGCCCGCCGACCGGCGCGACGACCCGGTGACCGACTGGCTCACCGGCAGACTCGGCCGCTACGGCTGCGAACTCGGCCCATCGGACGCGCTGGAGCTGATGACCGGGCAGGTCACGATCGACCCCACCCCGACGTGGATGCAGCTACCGCTCAGGCTGCCAGTCCTGCCGGTGCGGTTCGTGCCGTTCAACGGCGCGGCCAGCGTTCCGCAGTGGATCTACGATTCGCCACGGCGGCCACGGGTGTGCCTGTCCCTGGGCATGTCGGGACGGGACCTGTTCGGCGGTGACCTGGTCTCCGTGGCCGACCTGCTCACCGCACTGGCCGAACTCGACATCGAACTCGTCGCC
>NZ_JBHMIM010000089.1:0-17832 GCF_048060115.1 Micromonospora sp. LOL_023 | reverse complement strand
ATTCCCACACATCTTGACCGTTCCGGACACCGCGCCCGGTGATCAGAGCCTTACCCGGAAAGGCTCATTGACATTCCCTTCTCGAGGTGTCGGCGAAATGCCGACCTACCTTCACAGGTAGGAGTGGGTCAGGGCGACTGCTTCGCACTTGGCAACGAACTGTTGATAGAAAGCGGTCGAGAAGTGCATCGCTTTGATGCTTGTCGCTGCGAGAAGGCAGATTAACGTAGGTTGGCGAGGATGTCCAGGGTGTGAGTACATGATGGATAGTCTGAAACAGACCGGATGCGCGAAGCGCTCGGCGGTCAGCCGAGCAGGGCGCGAAGCCAGCGCAGTTGGCGGCGGACCTGTTCCGCCTCGCCCCCTTCGTGACCGTTGAACGGATAGACGTGGATTTCCCGCTGCGGCGACTCCGGTCGGCCGTTTCCGGCACCGTAGTGGTTGTACGCGGCGAAGACGGTGCTCGGCGGGCAGACGGTGTCGCGCAGCCCGACGCCGAAGTGCGCCGGTGCCATCGCCCGCTTGGCGAAAGTCACCCCGTCGAAGTAGGACAACGTGGTGCGTACCGCTGATTCGGCGCCGCGGTGCACGGCCAGGTAGCGGGCGACGTCGCCGTAGGGCTCGGTGTCGGTGATCTCGATCGCCCGCTGCCAGTGACACATGAACGGAACGGTGCTGATCAACGCGGCGAGGTCGCCGACCAGCCCGGCCACGGCGAGGGCGAGCCCGCCGCCCTGGCTGTTGCCGGCCGCGACCACCCGGGTCGGGTCCACACCGGGCAGCGCCCGGACCGCCGTGACCGCCCGCACCGCATCGGTGATCAACCGGCGGTAGTAGTAGCCGGCGGGGTCGGCGATGCCCCGGGTCACCGGGCCGGGTCCGCCGTCCACCGTGATGTGCGGATCCGGGGTGTCACCGCCGTTGCCGTACTGGTCACCCTGGCCACGGGAGTCCATCAGCAGATGGGCGTAGCCGGCCACCGGCCAGGTCAGCCGGTCGAGCGGCAGGCCCCGGCCCCGGCCGTACCCGAGGTACTCGACGACCGCCGGCAACGCGGTGTCGACCCCGGCCGGCCGGGTGTACCAGGCGTTGACCGGATCGCCGCTGAAGCCGGTGAAGCTGATCTGCCAGGTGTCGAGCAGCCGCAGATCGGTCGGCTCCGGCCGGACGTCGATCAGGATCTCGCGGTTGGCTGCCTCATCGAGGGTGGACTTCCAGAAGGCGTCGAAGTCCGCCGGCTCGGCCACCGCCGGGGCGTACGTCTCCAGTTGCGGCAACGGCAGGTCGAACAGGGCCATGGATCCTCCGAGTTCAGTGGGGTGGGGGCGGTGCGGTGCTCTCCCGGATCACCAGTTCGGTGACCAGGTCGATTCTGCTGGTCGACAACTCGGTGCCGCTGGCCAGGTCGAGCAGCATCTGGGCGGCGGTGCCGGCCATGTCGCGCAGCGGCTGGTTGACAGTGGTGAGCGCGGGCACCGTCCAGGTGGCGACCGGAACGTTGTCGTACCCGATCACCGACAGGTCGTGCGGGACGTCGAGGCCGAGCTGCCGTGCGGCCCGCAGCACCCCCAACGCCTGCATGTCCGACCCGGCGAAGATGGCGGTGGGCCGGTCCGGGCGGTCGAGCAGTGCCATGCCGTGCGAGAAGCCGGAGTCCACGTAGAAGTCGCCGTGCCGGATCAGGTCGGTGGCGACCGGTAGGCCGACTTCGTCGTGCGCCGACCAAAAGCCTGCGGTACGGGCCTGAGCGCACAGCACGTCGCGCGGGCCGGAGATGAGCGCGATCCGCTGGTGCCCGAGTTGCAGCAGGTGCCGGGTGGCGATCAGCCCGCCGTTCCAGTTGTTCGAGCCGACTGTCGGCACCAGCGCCGAGGTCGCGCTGTCGGTGTCGATCACCACGAACGGGATGAGCTGGCGGGCCAGCAGGTCCCGCTGCTTCTCGGTCAGGTGGCAGAGTACGAAGAGGACGCCGAGTGGGCGGCGGGTCAGGGTCGCGTCCAGCCAACCCTGCGGTGGGCTGTGCTGGCCGTCGAGCTGACTCAGGTGCAGGCCGATCCCGGCGGCGCTGGCCACCGTCTCGACTGCCTTGATGATCTCCATCGCCCAGAGTGAGTCGAGCTGGTGGAACACCAGGTCGATCTGATCGTGCCGGATCGGTGGCCGGCGGGCGCGCCGGCGGTACTGGTGGCGGTCCAGGCTGGCCTCGACCCGGGCTCGGGTCCTCGGTGCCACGTCTGCCCGTCCATTGAGAACTTTGGATACGGTGGTGACCGAGACGCCGACCTCGTCGGCGATGGTGGCGATGGTGGCCGGCGACGGTTGCTCGGTCACGTGGGAAGGGGTCGGGGGTGGCTGGCCGGCGGAGTGTGGTGGGACGAGCGGTGGTGCCTCTGGCATGCGTACCTCACGAAAGGTTACCGAAACTTCCGGAGCCTATCCCGCTGGTGGGCTCGGTTCAGCTGGCTTGTGGGCGGTGCCGTGCACGCGGCACGGGAACCCCCGGGCGGTCCCGCGCTCACACTATGCAGTTGCAGGTCTGCATCGATGACCCTTGACACAACGATGCCGGGGAATTTAGGTTCCCCGCAAGGTAACGCACCTATTTCCGAAAGTTTCGAGGCTTGTGTCGCGTCGATGGGTTCCCTGCTGCCTGCAGAGCTCACGACCGGCCCGATATGAGGGGTGGCGACCGGGATGAGCACACCCAGCGCGGTCGATGCGTCGCCGCAGGCCGCGGTGCCGCCGCCGCCCGTCGGCAAACTGCCGCGACGGGGCAGGAGCCGGCCCCGGTCGCGGACCTGGCGGCGGGCACTACAACGTGACTGGCAGCTCTACTCGCTGGTCGTTCTGCCGCTGGTGTTCTTCCTGATCTTCCGCTACCTGCCGATGCTCGGCAACGTGATCGCGTTCCGGCGGTTCCAGCCCGGCGGCAACGTCTTCGGCGAGTACTGGGTCGGGCTGCGCTACGTCCGGATGTTCTTCACCGACTCGACGTTCTGGCAGGTCTTCACCAACACCCTGGTCCTGGGCACCCTGAGCCTGGTCGTCGTCTTCCCGCTGCCGATCGTGCTCGCGCTGCTGCTCAACGAGGTGCGGGCCCGCCGGATGAAGCGCTTCGTCCAGTCGGTGTCCTACCTGCCGCACTTCCTGTCGATCGTGATCGTCGCAGCGATGGTCATGCAGATCCTCTCCGTCGACGGCACCGTCAACTCGATCATCCGTGGGCTGGGCGGCGACGCCATCCCGTTCCTGCAACAGCCGGGCTGGTTCCGCACCATCTACGTCTCCTCCGAGGTGTGGCAGACCGTCGGCTGGGGAACGATCCTCTACCTCGCCGCGCTCACCACGATTGACGAAGACCTCTACGAAGCGTCCCGGATCGACGGTGCCAACCGGTGGCGACAGACCTGGCACGTGACCCTGCCCGGCATCCGACCCACCATGGTCACCCTGCTGATCCTGAACATCGGCACCTTCATGGCGGTCGGCTTCGAGAAGATCCTGCTGCTCTACAACCCGCTGACCTATCCGACAGCGGACGTGATCTCCACGTACCTGTACCGGATGGGCGTGGTCTCCAGCAACTTCAGCTACGCGGCAGCCATCGGTCTGTTCGAGGCACTGATCGGGCTGACCCTGGTCCTGTCCGCCAACATGATCGCCCGTCGCGCAGTAGGGACGAGCCTGTGGTGACCGTCGACTCCTCCCGCAAGTTGCTCCAGCCAACCCGGCGTGCACCCCGTCGGCCTGACGACACCCGTGGCTACCGGATCTTTCGGATCGTCAACGGGTTCATCCTGACCGTGGTCGTGATCGCCACGCTGTACCCGTTCGTCAACATCATCGCCCGATCGCTGAGTGAAGAGGGCTACATCCGGTCCGGCCAGGTCAACATCATCCCGCGCGGGTTCAACCTGGACACGTACCGGGTGGTGATGTCCGATTCGATGTTCTGGATCAACTACCGCAACACGATCGTCTACACGGTGGTCGCCACGATCATCTCGATCGTGCTCACCACCTGCTACGCCTACGTGCTGTCGAAGAACGATCTCAAGGGACGCGGCGCGTTGGTCGGCGTTGCCGTGTTCACCATGTTCTTCTCCGGCGGCCTGATTCCCAACTACATTCTGATTACCAGCCTCGGGCTGAAGAACAGCATCTGGGCAATTGTGCTGCCAAATGCGATCAACGTGTTCAACCTACTGGTCATGAAGGCGTTCTTTGAAAGTCTGCCGACCGAACTGGAAGAGGCCGCCGCCGTCGACGGGCTCAGCACGTACGGCATCCTGTGGCGTATCGTGCTCCCGCTGTCGAAAGCGATCATCGCAACGATGGTGCTCTTCTACGCGGTTTCGTTCTGGAACTCGTGGTTCACCGCGTTCCTCTACATGGACCGCTCCGAGCTTTTCCCGGTGACCGTCTACCTGCGCAATCTGATCGCCGGGGCCACCACTGCGACATCCAGTGGCAGCAGCAGTGACAGCCTCGCCCAGACGGCCGCGAACATCCAGTCCGTCACCATCATCCTCACCGTACTGCCGATCATGGTCGTGTATCCCTTCATTCAGCGGTATTTCGTGTCCGGGATCATGCTCGGTGCGGTCAAGGGCTAGCGCTGCGGCCAGCTCCGCCCATCCATCCGAACGCCTTCCGCGCACTGAAAGGAAGTCTGATGTTTCAACGATCCCGGCGCCGCTACGCAGCGGTCGCTGCCGGTGTCCTCGCCCTTTCGCTCGGCGTCGCCGGCTGTGGCAGCGACAAGGAGTCCGACTCCGAGGACCTGGACGGCAACAGGGTCGGCGCCATGGAGAGCTATGGCGTCGGTGACCAGTTCACCGCCACCGAGGCGTTGTCCTTCTCCATGCTCTACAACAACCACCCGAACTATCCCATAGACAAGGAATGGCTGTTCTGGGATGAGTTGGCCAAGCGCACCAACGTGTCGGTCGAAACGGTCGAGGTGCCGCTGAGCGACTACGAACAGAAGCGTGGTCTGCTGATCGGTGCCGGGGACGCGCCGTTCATCATCCCGAAGACCTACCCCGGCCAGGAGTCGCCGTACGTCTCCAGCGGCGCGGTCCTGCCGGTCAGCGACTACATCGACCTGATGCCGAACTTCCAGGACAAGGTCGCCAAGTGGGACCTGCAGGGTGACATCGACTCGTTGCGCCAGCAGGACGGCAAGTTCTACCTGCTGCCCGGGCTGCACGAGGACGTCTGGACCGACTACACGATCGCGGTACGCACCGACATCCTCGCCGAGCTCGGCCTGGCGGAACCGACGACCTGGGACGAGTTCCGGGAGATGCTGCGGGCGATGAAGGTCGCCTATCCGGACGTGTACCCGATGTCCGACCGATGGAGTGTCCCCACCCCGCTCGGCGCGTTGCAGAACATCATCGGGACGTCGTACGGCTACGGCACCATGGGCGGCTGGGGCTACCAGAACGCGACATTCAGCAGGGACGCTCAAGAGTTCGTCTTCACCGGCACCATGCCGGAGTACCGGGAGATGGTGGAGTTCCTGCACTCCCTGGTCGATGAGGGACTCTTCGACCCGGAGAGCCTGACCCAGGGCGACGATGCGGCGATCCACAAGCTTTCCACCGGCAAGTCCTTCGTGATCAGCACGAACGCCCAGACCCTGGTCAACGACTACCGACCGGCGCTGGCGCTGACCAACCCGACCGCCACCATCGCGAAGATCACCCGGCCGGACAGCAGCATCGGCTCGGTCAAGGCCGGCTCCCGCCTGGAGAACGGCATCATGATCTCCAGCAAGGCCCGGGAGAGCGAGAACTTCGTCGCGATGATGCAGTTCATCGACTGGCTCTGGTACTCCGACGAGGGCCAGGAGTTCGCCAAGTGGGGCATCGAGGGCACCACCTACACAAAGGAATCCGACGGCAGGCGGGTCCTCGACGCCGACATCGACTTCGTCGGGCTCAACCCCGACGGCAGCAAGCACCTACAGAAGGACTTCGGTTTCAGTAACGGGGTGTTCGCCTACGGTGGCACCACCGAGCTGCTGCAGTCGACCTTCTCCGAGGAGGAGCTGAAGTACCAGGAGGCGATGGGGCAGAAGGAGACCCTGCCGGTCGCGCCGCCGATGCCGTTCACCGAGGAGGAGCGGGAGCAGGCCACGCTCTGGGAGACCCCGCTGAAGGACTACGTCCAGCAGCAGACCCTGCAGTTCATCCTCGGCCAGCGTGACCTGTCCGAATGGGACGCCTACGTCGCCGAGGTCGACGGAAAGAACGCCCAGCAGTACATCGACGTGGTCAACGAGGCTCACCAGCGATACAAGAACGAGCACGGCTGACCCGCCGCCTTAGGGGTGCCGGTCGCGACCGTGGCAGGGACGCGACCGGCACCGGCCGGCCGAGGCTCACGAAAGGAGCAGGCATGACCCGCATCGTCGTACCGGAGCAGAGCACCGGCAACTTGCCGGACGCCTGGCGAGCCTGCGTCGGTACCGGCCGGCTCGACCTCGCGCTGCGCAGCGACTACCAGGAGTCTCTGGCGCTGGTCCAACGGGAGATCGGATTCCGCTACATCCGTGGGCACGGGCTGCTCAGCGACGGCGTCGGTATCCACCGGCCGTACGAGCACGCCGGCCGGCGCGGCGTACACCACTCGTTCACCTACGCTGACCAGATCGTCGACGCCTACCTCGGTCTCGGCATCGCCCCCTTCATCGAGCTCGGCTTCATGCCCGAAGCACTCGCCTCCGGCGACCAGACCGTTTTCTGGTGGCGCGGCAACGTCACCCCGCCGCGCTCCGAATCCGAGTGGGCCGACCTGGTCCGCGCCACCGTGCGTAACCTGGTTGACCGGTACGGCCTGGAGCAGGTGCGCAACTGGCCGATCGAGGTGTGGAACGAACCCAACCTGACCTCCTTCTGGCAGGGCGCCGATCAGGCCGCCTACCACCGGCTGTACGAATTGGCCGCCCACGCGGTCAAGGACGTCGACGCCAGTCTGCAGGTCGGCGGGCCGGCGATCTCGCCCGGCGCCGACGAGTGGCTGGTGCCGTTCGCCGAGTACGTCACCGACCGGGAAGTGCCGGTCGACTTCGTCAGCCGCCACGCGTACACCTCGGGGCCGGCCCAGCACGTGCCGTTCGGCACCCACCAGACCCTGATGCCCGCCGACCACCTGCTGGAGCAGTTCGCCAGCCCGCGCAAACACCTGGCCGGCACGGCCCTGGCCGACCTGGCGGTGCACATCACCGAGTTCAACTCCTCCTACCGGCCGGACAACCCGATCCACGACACCGCGTTCCACGCCGCGTACCTGGCCCCGGTCGTCGCCGCCGGCGGCGACCTGGTCGACTCGTTCTCCTACTGGACGTTCAGCGACGTCTTCGAAGAGAGCGGTATCCCGGCCGCGATCTTCCACGGCGGCTTCGGCCTGCTCACCCACCGACAGATCAGAAAACCCACCTACCACCTGTACGCCTTCATGGCCCGAATGGGCCGTCAGGTGCTCGCCCGGGGTACCGACCACCTGGTCACCCGCGACGCCGACACCGGCCGGGTCACCGTGCTGGCCTGGGCACCGGTAGACGTCACCGACCTGGCGGCGGCCCCGGACCGACACACCGTCAACCTGTCGGTACCGGTCGCCGCGCAGGCCGGTGCGGCGTTCCTGCTGCGCTCGTCGGTCAGCGACGACGCAGGCAACGCACGGCGGGCCTGGTGCGAGCTCGGTCGCCCCCGGTCGCCCCGCCCGGCGCAGCTCGACGCCCTGCGCGCTGCCGCCGAACCGGCCCGTAGCCACCGCGCACTGCCGGTCGTCAACGGCCGGGCCGACGTCGACCTCACCCTCGCCCGGCACGAGGTCACCCTGGTCGAGATCACCCCGGTAGTCGACGAGACCCCGCCGTGGTGCGACGATCGACGACTACTCGGCAGCGCTGATCGATCATGACCGATGCTGCTGCCGCGCAGCGGCGGTTCGGCACCGGCCCGTTGTCGCGGGTCGCGGCGGTCATCTACCGACTGATCGTGGTCGAACTGCTGCTGCTGGCCGGCGTCCTGCCCGGACTGGTGCCGGCGCTGCTGCTGGCCCGCGACCCCAGCAACATTGCGCTCTACGCAGTCTGTGCCGTCCCGGTCGGTCCGGCGCTGTCCGCCGCCCTGTACGCCATCGCCCGGCACTGCCCCGACATCACCGACCTGAACCCGGCTGTCGACTTCTGGCGTGGCTACCGCACCAACCTTGGCGGGGTGCTACGGCTCTGGCTGCCGATGCTGGCCGGGCTGGCGGTCGTCGCGGTCAACCTGGCCTACTTCGACGCGGCCGGGGTGCCGACCTGGTGGGCCGTGCTGCTGGTGCTGATCGCGGTGGCAGCGACGGTGTGGGGCGGCACCGCGCTGGTGATCACCTCGCTGTTCGCGTTCCGCGCCCGTGACGTGGCCCGGCTCGCCGCCCATTTCCTGACCCGCACGCCGAGTACCTCCCTCGGGGTGCTGGCGCTGGCGGTGGTGGCGGCCGGAATCACCGCGTACACCTCGGAGGCGGTGCTGGCGCTGGCCGGTTCGGTGCTGGCGCTGCTGCTGCTGCGCACCAGTCGACCGATGACCTCGGCGATCGAAGAGGAGTTCACCCAGTGACGCTGCCGGACGTCGCGAAGATTCCCTACGGCGGGGACTACAACCCCGAGCAGTGGCCCGAGGACGTCTGGGAGGACGACTACCGGCTGTTCGGGACGGCCCGGATCGACACCGTCACCATCGGGGTCTTTACCTGGGGGCTGACCCAGCCCAGCCCAGACATCTACGACTTCTCCGCCCTGGACCGCATCGTCGAGCGGGCGGTCGCCGAGGGGCAGCAGATCTGCCTGGCCACCGGCACCGGTGCGCATCCGGCCTGGATGCCCCGCGCACACCCCGACGTGACCCGTGTCGACTTCGAGGGCCGCCGGCACCGCTACGGCCAACGACACAACTCCTGCCCCTGCTCACCGACGTACCGCCGGCTCGCCACCGAGCTCGCCCGCCGCGTCGCGCAACGTTATGCGCGGACCCCCGGTCTGGTCGCCTGGCATGTCAACAACGAGTACGGCGGTGCCTGCTACTGCGAGTTGTGCGCCGCCAGCTTCCGGCTCTGGCTGCGTGAGCGGTACGGCAGCCTCGACGCGCTCAACGAGGCCTGGTACACGACCTTCTGGTCGCACACCTTCACCGAGTGGGGGCAGATCGAGCCGCCGTCGGCGTTGACCGAGCACTGGCGCGGCCCCGACCACACCGCCTTCCAGGGCATCACCCTGGACTACCTGCGGTTCATGTCGGATGCGATGCTGGCCAACTTCGTCGACGAGAAGGCGGCGATCCGCGAGTCGAGCCCGGACCTCCCGGTGACCACCAATTTTATGGGCATGTACCGGCCGATCGACTACCATCGCTGGGCCGAGCAGCTGGACTTCGCTTCCTGGGACAACTATCCGCCGGACGACCGGTCGGCGGCCCGGATGGCGCTCACCCACGACCTGATGCGTGGGCTCAAGGGCGGCCAGCCGTTCTGGCTGATGGAGCAGACACCGAGCGTCACCGCCTGCCGCGACGTGAACCCGCTGAAGCGGCCCGGGATCATGCGACTGTGGAGCTGGCAGGCGGTGGCGCACGGGGCCGACGCGGTGCTGTTCTTCCAACTGCGGGCCGGCCGAGGGGCCAGCGAGAAGTACCACGGCGCGGTTATCGGTCACGCCGGGCGCGGGGACACCCGCGTCTTCGGCGAGGTCGCCGAGCTCGGTGCGGAGCTGGCGCGCCTCGGCGGCGTGTCGCTGGGCGCCCGTACCCCCGCCCGGGTGGCGGTCCTGTTCGACTGGGACAGCTGGTGGGCGTTGGAGATTTCCGATGGGCCGTCCCGGTTGGTCCGCTACCAGCAGGTGGTGCTCGCCTACCACCGGGCACTCTGGGACGCCGGGGTGGACGTCGACGTCGTACCGGTCACCGCCGACCTGTCCGGCTACGACGTCGTGGTCGCTCCGGCCCTGCACATGGTCAAGGATGATCTGGCGTCCCGCCTGGAGAGGTTCGCCCAGCGGGGTGGCACCGTGCTGGCAACGTACCTCTCCGGGCGGGTCGACCAGTACGACCAGGCGTTCCTGACCGATGTGCCGGGGCCACTGGTGCCGCTGATGGGCATCCGGATCGACGAGTGGGATGCCCGGGAAGCCGACGTGGTCAACCCGGTGACCCTGACAGCGGACGGCATCGGGTCTACCGTCGCCGACGCCACACTGCTGTTCGAGCTGATCGTTCCGCAGGGCGCCGAGGTGGTCGGTACCTACCAGGCCGACTTCTACGCCGGCACCGCGGCGGTCACCCGTAACCGGTTCGGCGCCGGGCAGGGGTGGTACGTCGCCGCCGGGCTCGACCAGGCCGGGGTTTCCTGGGTGGTACGCCGAATCCTGGATCAGCACGGCCTGCTCGGCCCGTACTCCCACCTGCCGGAGCTGGAGTCGGCGGTACGGGTCGCGCCGGACGGCACCCGGCTGCGGTTCCTGCTCAACCACGGCGAGGAACCGGTCGAACTCCCCGCCTGCGCCGCCGGGGTCGAGCTGCTGACCGGGACACGGGTCGCTGTCGGAGCTCCGCTGCGCCTGGACCGCTACGGCGTACTCGTGCTCCGGGAGGACAGCTGAGCGAACCGCCCCGACTATGCGTCGTCGCCGAGCCCGGCCCGTCGATCGGACAGGGGTCGCCGCCGCGCGGCGGGTCGAAGGTGGTGCACCCTACCGCGCCAGCTAGGGTGCACCACCCTCCACCCGCCGCGCCCAGTACGCCCGGTCGGGTGACGTGTGGCAGCAGGGGCAGGCGGGACGGCTGGCCGGTGGCAGGGTCGGTGCGGTAGCCGGGGCAGCAGCGACCGGCGGGACCGGATGGTGCCAGCGGGGGAGTGCGACGATGGTGAGCAGACGTACGGCATTGCGAGTGGGTGCGGTCGCCGGGCTGGCGCCGGTGGTTGGGCTGACCGGCCGGCCCGCCTCGGCCGCACCGACCCCGGCCGAGCAACCGTCGCAGGTCAGACCACAGAATCCGGACGTGGGCCCGACCCGCGGCCAGGGGCCTCCCGACGAGCCCTGGTCTGAACTGCCGGACGGGCAGTGGGCGGCGCTGCAGCGACGGCTTTCGCCCGGTGCCACCCTGTACCGGCGGGGCGGGCCGAGCTACGAGGCGCTGAGCATCCCGTTCAACCACCGGTACGCCAACGTGCGGCCGGCGGCGATCCTGGCAGCTGGCACGCCGGACGACATCGCGGTGGCAGTCAGCTGGGCGCGCGACGTCGGGATGCCACTGGTGCCCCGGTCGAGCCTCGGCCACAACTACGCCGGCTACTCGACGACCCCCGGACTGCTGCTGGTGATGAGCCGGCTGCGCGGCATCACCGTCGCGCCGAATCCGTCACCCCCGCCGCCGCAGCGGTACGGCCCGATCGAGGTTGTCTCGGACGCCGGGATGCTGACCGTGGCGGCCGGGGTGGTCAACGCCGACCTGCGGCCACTGCTGCAACAGCAGGGGATCTTCGTGCCGGCCGGACGTTGTCCGACGGTCGGGGTGGCCGGGCTGGTGCTCGGCGGTGGCATCGGCTTCAGCGACAAGATGTTCGGCCTGACCTGCGACCGGCTGATGTCGACGGACGTGGTGCTGGCCGACGGCTCGCTGACCAGGTGCGACGAGACCAGCGACCCAGACCTGTTCTGGGCCTGCCGGGGCGGCGCCGGCAACAACTTTGGCGTCAACACCGCCTTCACCTTCCGGTACGTGCGGCTGCGGGGCGAAGTCACGTACTTCCAGCTCCGCTGGGGTGCCGACACGATGGTGGCCGCGCTGACGGCGATGCAGCAGGTGGCCGCCGCCCAGCTCGCCGACCGGCGCTTCGACTGCCGGATCGGTGCGGGCACCACCCTCGGCGAGGGCGGCCAGCAGCAGGTGTACGCCGCCGCGCTCGGCCAGTTCTACGGGTACGCCGATGAGCTCGTCGACCTTCTAGCGCCAGCGCTGGCGGTCGGCACCCCGGCCGAGCGGTGGGCCAACCGGGACAGCATCCGGCAGGTCACCCCGGCCGAGGCGGCTGAGCTGCTGTCTGCGAGCACCCCGGTGCAGCAGTTCGCGGCCAAGTCGGCGGTGCTGCGCTCGCCGCTGGACGAGGCGCAGCTGCAGATGGTGGCCGCCGGGCTGTGGCGGTGGCCGGGCAGTCGCAACCCGGACGGCGCCGGGATCGCGCTGTTCGCCATGGGCGGGCGGATCAACGACGTAGCGCCGGACGCCACCGCCTTCGTGCACCGCGACGCCCTGTTCGTGCTGGCTGCCGAGGCGAGCTGGGCAGACGACGATCCGCCGGCCACCGGGGTGGCGAACGTCAGCTGGCTGACCGAGTTGTACGACGAGCTGCTTGCCGGTCAGCCGCCGGCCGGGGCGTACCAGAACTTCCCGGACCCGGACCTGGCCGACTGGCGGCGGGCCTACTACGGCGGCAACTACCAGCGACTGGTCGAGGTGAAGCGCAAGTACGATCCGACCGACTTCTTCACGTACCCGCAGGGCATCGGTTCCTGCGGTTCTGTCGACGGCTACGCCAACCGCTGGTGTCCCCGGTGATCAAACTCGTGAGATCGATGTGGCCTCAGCCGGCTGGTAGCGGTCGGCTGAGGCCACATCTGTCGCGCTGACCGGGTCGATCAGGCGAGGTCGAACCGGTCGAGTTCCATGACCTTGACCCACGCCGCGACGAAGTCGGTGACGAACTTCTCGCGGGCGTCGCTGCTGGCGTAGACCTCGGAGAGGGCGCGTAGCTGCGAGTTCGAACCGAAGATCAGGTCGACCGCGGTGGCGGTCCACTTCACCTCGTCGGTGGCCAGGTCGCGGATCTCGTACACGTGCTCCTCGGACTCCGACGTCTTCCACCGGGTGCCGGGGGAGAGCAGGTTGGTGAAGAAGTCGTTGGTGAGCACGCCCGGCCGGTCGGTGAGCACGCCGTGCCGGGAGCCGCCGACGTTCGTCCCGAGCGAGCGCAGACCGCCGATGAGGACGGTCATCTCCGGTGCGGACAGGCCGAGCATGTAGGCCCGGTCGATCAGCAGGACCTCCGGCTGGGTCTTCTCACCGGGGCGCAGGTAGTTACGGAACGCCTCGGCGCGCGGCTCCATCACCGCGAACGACTCGACGTCGGTCTGCTCCTGGCTGGCGTCGGTGCGACCCGGGTGGAACGGCACCGTCACCTTGACGCCCGCGTCGAACGCCGCCTTCTCGACGGCGGCCGAGCCGGCCAGCACGATCAGGTCGGCGAGCGAGATCTTCGCCCCGCCGGCCGCGTTGAACTCCCGCTGGATGCCTTCGAGAGTGCTCAGCACCGCCGCGAGCTGCTCCGGCTGGTTGACCTCCCAGCTGCGCTGCGGCTCGAGCCGCAGGCGGGCACCGTTGGCACCGCCACGCTTGTCGGTGGAGCGGAAGCTGGCGGCGGACGCCCAGGCGGTGGTGACCAGTTGGTCGATGCCCAGGCCGGAGTCGAGGACCTTCGCCTTGAGCGCGGTGACGTCGGCGTCGCTGACCAGCTCGTGGTCGACCGCCGGCACCGGGTCCTGCCACAGCTGGGCCTCGGGGACCCACGGCCCGAGGAAGCGGGTGACCGGGCCCATGTCGCGGTGCAGCAGCTTGTACCAGGCCTTGGCGAAGGCGAGCGCGAACTCGTCCGGGTTGGCCAGGAAGCGGCGGGAGATCTGCTCGTACGCCGGGTCGACCCGCAGCGACAGGTCGGTGGTGAGCATGGTCGGCTTGTGCTTCTTCGCCGGGTCGTGCGCGTCCGGGATGATCGCCTCGGCGTCCTTGGCGACCCACTGCTTGGCGCCGCCGGGGCTGGTGGTCAGCTCCCACTCGTATCCGAAGAGGATCTCGAAGAAGCGGTTGCTCCACTGCGTCGGCTTGTCGGTCCAGGTGACCTCGAGGCCGCTGGTGATCGTGTCGCCGCCCTTGCCGCTGCCGTGGGTGCTCAGCCAGCCGAGGCCCTGCGCCTCCAGCGGCGCGCCCTCGGGCTCGGGGCCGACGTGGTCGTCGGCGATGCCGGCACCGTGGGTCTTGCCGAAGGTGTGGCCGCCGGCGATGAGGGCGACGGTCTCCTCGTCGTTCATCGCCATCCGGGCGAACGTCTCCCGGATGTAGTAGGCCGCAGCCATCGGGTCCGCGTTGCCGCGTGGGCCCTCCGGGTTGACGTAGATCAGGCCCATCTCGGTGGCGCCGACCCCGGTCGGGAGGTCGTTGTCGGAGACGTACCGGGCGTCACCCAGCCAGGCGTCCTCCGGGCCCCAGAAGATTTCCTCGGGCTCCCAGACGTCCTCCCGGCCGAAGCCGAAGCCGAAGGTCTTGAAGCCCATCGACTCCAGGGCGACGTTGCCGGCGAGCACCAGCAGGTCGGCCCAGGAGATCTTCTGGCCGTACTTGGCCTTGACCGGCCACAGCAGGCGGCGGGCCTTGTCCAGGTTGGCGTTGTCCGGCCAGCTGTTGAGCGGGGCGAAGCGCTGCCCGCCGTCGCCAGCGCCGCCGCGACCGTCCTCGATCCGGTACGTGCCGGCGGCGTGCCAGCTGAGCCGGATCATCAGGCCGCCGTAGTGGCCGAAGTCGGCCGGCCACCAGTCCTGCGAGGTGGTCAGCACTCCGACGATGTCCTGCTTGACGGCCTCGACGTCGAGCTTGGTGAACTCGGCGGCGTAGCTGAAGTCCGCGCCCAGCGGGTTGCCCTTGGGCGAGTGGGCGTGCAGCACCGACAGGTCGAGCTGGTTGGGCCACCAGTCCCGGTTGGTACGCGGCCGGCCGCCGGTCTTCGGCGTCGGTGAGTCGATCGCCGGGTTCTCGCTCTCGCTGCCGTGTGAGGTCACCGAGTCGTGCGCGACCGGGCAGCCAGCGGCCGCCATCTTGTCGACGCCCTGAGCGCTGGTGCCACCGTTGTCCTGAATGCTGGTCATTTGTTCCCTTCCGAACTGGCGGATGTCGAAGCGGTGCGTTCGGTCGCGCAGCTGGGGCAGGTGCCCCAGAAGACAACCTCCGCCTCGTCGACCGCGAAACCGTGGTCGTCGGAGGCGGTGAGGCAAGGGGCGGAGCCGGTGGCGCAGTCGACGTCGGCGATCACTCCGCAGGAGCGGCAGACGAGGTGGTGGTGGTTGTCCCCGATCCGCCGCTCGTACCGGGCGGTCGCGCCGGCTGGCTGGATACGTCGCACCAGCCCGGCGTCGGTGAGGACCCGCAGCACATCGTAGACCGCCTGGTGGGACACGGTCGGGTGATCGGCGCGCACCAGGGCGAGCACCGTGTCGGTGTCGACGTGCGGGCGGGCCTGCAGGGCGGCGAGCACCGCCAGCCTCGGCCGGGTCACCCGCAACGAGGCCGCCCTCAGCTGCGCCTCGAGGTCGGATGTCACCCGGCCACGATAGGTCCTTTTCTGGAATCATTCAAGTTTCGGTACGGGGTGCCGTCGACCTGCTGTGCACCGGTGAACCCGCAGGTCAGGACGGTGGACAGGGGTCTCGGACGGCGTACCGGTGCAGCGTGACGCCCTCGTCGAAGTCGCGGTGCTCGAGCAGGTCGAGCTCGACCGGGGCATCGTGGTCGTCGAACAGGGGTCGGCCCGTGCCGAGGACCACGGGATGGATGAACAGCATCAGTTCGTCGAGCAGGCCCGCCCGGAGCAACTGGGTGGCGAGGGTGGCACCGCCGACGCCGAGGTCTCCGTGGGTCTGCGCCCGCAGTTCGGCGAGCGCCGCCATGGCGTCGCCGTCCCGGCCGATGACGCGGGTGTCGTGTCCGGCGTCGACGCGAGTACGCGACACCAGCACCTTCGGGGTCGACGTCCAGATCTCGCCGTACTCGCGTATGAAGTCCGGCAGCGAGTCGTCGTCGCGCGCGCTCGGCCAGAACGCCTCCATAATGTCGTAGATCTTTCGACCCTGGACCATCTGGGACAGCGCCCGCGCCCGTGTGTTGAACTCCCGGTGCAGCGACTCCCCGATACGCATCCAGTTCCCGCCGCCATTCTCATCGGGGGCGTGCTCGATCTTCAGATCCACGGACACGTTCATCCAGTAGACAAAGCGACCCGGCATATTTCCTCCCTGGTGATTGTGGTAGATGACTGCCCGCACAGACGCTAACGTGTCTCGACCCGCGCCGATGGGTGGGCTGCGCCAATGGATCGCCGCGCGTTCGCATGCACCCGACACCATGGCACGGTGCCTGTTCAGCTCTACCCGCCGGCCTGGCAACGCCTGATGTGGTTCCTGGCTCTCGGTGCGGGTTCCGTGTGCCTACTGGCGGCTGCCGTCGACGAAGATGGCTGGACGGTCCTGGCCGCGTCGTCCGGTGCGGCGCTGACATTCGCCGCCGCGACGGCACCGAGCTGCGCGCGTCGGCCTTTCAGCACGGTCCCACAGCATTCGGCTTCTCCCGACGCCCAACGGCCGTCGCGGCCGCCCGACTGGAAGAGATTCGCCGCCGGCGCGGCCGACGCGGGTGAACTGCCGGTGGCTGAGGCCGTGCTCATCCGCACATGGTAGCGAGGCCGCGTCGCCGGCGAGGTGATGCATCGATGTGAGGCTGAGATACCTTACGACGCGCTCGTAGCGTGTCTCAGCCTCACATCGACGCGGCATTGCTGCGAGCCACTGGCCGACGGTGGAGAAGTCGGCATCGGTGAGGCCGAGCTGCGGGTCGACGCGGTGCAGTAGCGCCCTGCCGGGGTGATGCACTGCGACCCAGTGTCGGTCCAGGTCGGTGATCTCGTCGTCGAGCCAGACGAAGGTGCGCCCGGCCGCCCACCTGGTGAGGAACGCCGTCTTCCAGTGCACGCCACGCGGCGGCTCGTCGTCGGAGTCCGGCCACGGGACGACCGGCAGCTCCGGCAGGCCGAGCAGCGGCGAGATCACGTCGTTCGCCTCGGCCAGCCAACGACGGCAGGTGGATTCACGCCGACCTGTCGTACGTCTGCCGTGACCGTTGGGGTGGGATCACCGCCACCACTGCCGCCCCGGAGCCACCCGGCTGCCGCGTCGATTGAGGCGTGGCGCCAGCCGTCACCGGTGGGAGACTGGCGGCATGGTGACGATGGACGTTCAGCCGGTGGTGGTAGCGGTCAGCTTCGATGGCGGGCACCGGTTCAGCAAGCCGGTCGTCAACGAGATCACCCTGCTGGCCGGGCTCGGTGTGGCAGGTGACGCGCACGCCGGGGTCACCGTCAAGCACCGGTCGCGGGTCGCTGCCAACCCGACCCAGCCGAACCTGCGCCAGGTGCACCTGATCCACGGTGAACTGCACGACGAGCTGCGGGCGCAGGGCTTCGCCGTCGATCCGGGCCAACTGGGGGAAAACGTCACCACCCGTGGGCTGGACCTGCTGGCGCTGCCCCGGGGCACGCTGCTGCGGCTCGGACCGCACGCCGTCGTCGAGGTCACCGGCCTGCGTAATCCCTGCCAGCAGATCAACACCTTCCGCCCGGGGGTGCTGAAAGCTGTCCTGGACAAAGACGAGGCGGGCAATCTGGTCCGTAAGGCCGGAATCATGAGCATCGTGCTCGACGGCGGTCCGGTTCGCGCCGGCGACCTGATCACCGTCGAGTTGCCGGCACTGCCGCATCTGCCGCTGGACCGGGTCTGACCGGCGGCACCGCACAAGTGCCGCCCGGTCAGTGGATGCGGCGGCCGTGGGCGTCCGGGACGCCGGATTTGCGGAAGAAGTACGTGTTGATCTGGTCGCGCCACTCCCGTGCCGAGCGGACCTGCTCGTCGAGGCGCTCGGCGACCCGGGCGTACAGGGCGGGGTCGAGGCCGACGTCGGCGAG
>NZ_JBHMIM010000088.1:0-18127 GCF_048060115.1 Micromonospora sp. LOL_023 | reverse complement strand
GCAACTCGCCTCGTGTCCAGTTCTCAACACGGACAGAACCTCTCAAGCCGGAACAACGCCGGGGCCGTGGATCTCGACCTGGGCAATTTCACCGACCCGGCCCACAACGTCGCCCAACTCACCGCCGAAGGCCGGCAGGTGATCATCATTTCGGTGGTGAAGGACCGCAAGTGGGTCGTCTCCGCCACCGAGGCCGGCGCGCTCGCGTACCTGTCCAAGGAGCGCAACCTCGACGAACTCGCCGACGCCATCCGGGCGGTGCACCGTGGCGAGACCCCCACCTCGCCCGTGCATGCGTTCCTGCTCAGCGACGACGACCGCGGCGGTCCCGCGTTGACCCCACGGGAACGCCAGGTCCTGCTGGGCGTGGCGGAGGGCATGACGCACGCCGCGATCGCCCGCCAACTCGGCATCGAGAAGAGCACGGTGAAGACCCATCTGGAACGGATCCGGCAGAAGTACCGCGACAAGGGACGCCCGATCGTCAACCCGGGCGACTACGTCCGACGGGTGGTGGAGGACCCGATCCGCGGTGACCTGCCCCCCGCCGAGCCGGGCCGAAGCGGCGGGTGACCGATGGCCCTGCTCGTCGCCGGTGACCGGGTCACCGAATGGTTGGTCGTGGACCGGCTGCTGGGTGCCGGCGCCTTCGCCGAGGTGCACCGGGTACGTCACGAGTACCTCGGCTGGCAGGCGATGAAGGTCTTCAAGCGGATCGCCTCCCTGGAGGAGACCAGTCAACTGCTGGGCGAGGCGCGGCTGCTGTCGACACTCGGCCACCCGAACATCGTCCGGGTGTTCGACGCCGGCACGGTGCCGACTCCCTCCGGCGTACGTGGCTTCTTCACCATGGAGTACGTCGCCGGAGGCAGTCTCGAATATCTGTTCCAGGCGTATCAGCCGGCGTTGCCGACGCAGCTCGCGGTCCAGGTGGTGGAGCAGATCGCCGCCGGGCTGACCGTGGCACACGAGCAGGACCCGCCGATCCTGCACCGGGACCTGACCCTGGCCAACATTCTCGTCGGCTACGACGGGGACAGGCTACGGATTCGGATCAGTGACTTCGGTCTGGCCCGGCACGCCGACCCGTTCACCATGCTGGCCAGCGCCCAGGGCACGTTCACGTTCATGGCTCCGGAGCTGCTGCGCCGCGACGGCTACTCACGCGCCGCTGACGTGTGGTCCGTCGGCACAATCGCCTACCTGCTGTTCACCAACCGGCTGCCCTACGACGACGACCGGGGCGCGCTTTCGGCGTACTCGCCGAGCCGGTTCACGCGGCCGCCGCTGGCGCCGAGCCGGTACAACCCGGAGCTGGATTCCGACCTCGACCGCCTCGTACTGGCCATGTTGGAGGTGGATCAGGCGAACCGGCCGGCGTCCGCGACCGTGGTCGCCGAGCAGCTGAGCGCCTGGCGGCGCGGCCGGGACGACGCCGGGCCCTCCGACGGTACGGCGGACCTGACGCCAGCCGCGCGGGCCCGGCACCTCGCCTCGGCGGCCCTGCACCTGTCCCGGCAGGCCGGTCAGCTCGACCGGGCGGCCGAACTCATGTCGGAGGCGGTCGGGTTGGCCCCTGAGCTGCGAGACCACTACCTACCAATGCTGACGCTGTGGCGACGAGGGGTGACAATGTGAAACTGCTGGTCCGGCTCCGTGAAGACCTCCGCCAGCGACGGCATCACCGGGCGTTCCGGATCCGACCGCCGGTCTGGAGTGAGCAGCAGTGCGCACACCTGGCGCAGCTGCTCGCCGACGTCCGGGCCGCCACACAGCCGGCGAACCCACCGCCGGCCGAGCCGTCGGGGGCCGAGCAGTCGGCGATCGACGAGGCCGCGCTGGCGACCGCGGCCACCAATCTGTGGCGGGCGCAGCGCAAACTCGCCCAGGCCGGCGACGGTCCGTCCGCCCGGGACCGGCAGGCCGCCCGCTACCTGCGCACCTGCGCCGAGGCGCTGGCCGACGCCGGTCTGGTCGTGCAGGACCACGACGGAGACCCGTTCAACCCGGGTCGGGCCCTCGAGGTCCTCGTCTACCAGGAAAGCCCCGACCTGACCGCCGAAACCGTCATCGAGACGGTACGGCCGTCGATCTACCTGCATCGTCGCCTGGTCCAGATGGGACAGGTGATCGTCGGCACGCCCAGCCAGCAGATCGCGGAACCGCCCGCCTCCCCGGGACCGGAGCCGCTCGACACGAGGAGCAGCCATGCGTGACACCATCGACTTCGGCATCGACCTGGGCACCACCAACAGCGCGATCGCGGTGGTCGAACAGGACGGCAGCGTCGCCGTCATCAAGAACAACGACGGCTGGGACATCACCCCTTCGGCGGTGTGGATCCCCAAGCCCGGCGTGGTCCACGTCGGCCGTAAGGCGCGAGACCGGGTGGAGAATGACCCTGACAACGCCGCCGCCGAGTTCAAGCTCGAAATGGGGCTGGCCGACGCCGGCAAGGACTTCGTCGACGGCAACGTACGGCTGACCCCACCGCAGCTCTCCGCCGAGGTGCTCAAATCGCTGCGGGCCGACGCCGCGCATCACACTGGTCTGCCACCGGACGCGGCGGTGATCACCGTGCCGGCGGCCTTCTCCCTCAACCAGAACAAGGCGACGCTGGAAGCGGCCACCCTGGCCGGGTTCAGCCCGGGCTGCCCGCTGGTGCAGGAGCCGACCGCCGCCGCGTTCGCGTACGGCTTCCACGACACCGACGACCGGGCCTACTGGATGGTGTTCGACTTCGGCGGTGGCACCTTCGACGCGGCGGTGGTGAGCAAACGCGACGGCGACCTGCGGGTCCTCGATCACGCCGGTGACCCGTACCTCGGTGGCAAACTCATCGACTGGGCGGTGGTCGAGCGGGTCCTGGCTCCGGCCGCCGCGGCAGCCCTCGACCTGCCGGAATTCCGGCGGGACAACCCCGCCTGGCGGGCGAACTTCGCGAAGCTCAAAGGCGCCGCCGAGGACGCGAAGATCCAGCTTTCCCGCCGGGCCACCGCGGACCTGATGGTCGAGCTCACCGTGGGCGGCGGAACCGAGACCTTCGAGTACACCCTGCGGCGCGACGAGCTCGACCGGGTCGCGGAGCCGTTCTACGCCCGGGCGATGAACCTGTGCCGTAAGGCGCTGACCGACGGCGGCCTCGACCCGGGCGACATCGACCGGTTGCTACTCGTCGGTGGCGTCACCCTGGCACCCGGCCTGCGTGAGCGCCTCGCCGACGACAGCACCGGGCTCGGCATCGCGCTCGACACGAGCCTTGACCCGACCACGGTGGTCGCCCGGGGGGCGGCGATCTTCGCAAGCACGGTACGTCACCCGCATCCGCAGTCCTTCCAACCGACCGCGGACACCTTCCGTCTCGAACTCGCCTACGAGCCGAGCGTCACCACCACGAACCCGGTCGTCGCCGGCCGGGTGCACGCCGCCGACCCCAAGAACTGGACCGGGTACGGCGTGATTGTCAGCAACCCGGCCGGCCAGCCGCCCTTTCGCTCCGGTCGGATCGCTCTGACCGCCGAGGGCGCCTTCCTCACCGAGGTCGACATCGACCAGCACACGACCTCACGGCTGACCGTGGAGTTGACCGACCCGTCCGGCATGCCGCGACCGGTGGTGCCCGACTCGCTGTCGATCACGCACCGCGACGTGGAGTTCGGCGGTGCCCGCCTCACCCACTCGCTCGGGATCCAGCTCGCTGAGCAGGTCGCCGCTGTGCTGCTGCGCAAGGGTGCGACGCTGCCCGCCCGGGCCCGTGAGGTGTTCCGCACCTCCGCCACGCTACTCAGATCCGACACCGAGGCGATGATCAACATCCCGGTCGTGCAGGGCGAACGCAGCCGTGCCGACCGCAACCGGCAAGTCGGCATGCTGAACATCCGGCCGCTGGATCTGCGGATCGACCTGCCCGCCGGCACCGAAGTCGAGGTGACGTTCGAGGTGGACACCTCCAACCTGGTGTCGGTGGTCGCGGATGTCCCGCTGATCCAGACCCAGTTCGACGCGGTGATCAACCTCGACGACGTACGGGCACCACAGCCGGCGGCGCTCGCGGCAGCGCTCGCCGACGCCGAGCAGCGGTTGACGGCCGTGGCCGAATCCACCGGGTCCTCGACAGATCCGGCGGTGCGCCAGCGGCTACGACGGCTCGACGAGGAGGGCACCGTCACCACCGCCCGGGAGCAGGTCCGTGCCGCCAGCGTCGACGCGGGCGCGGCGGCGACCGCCGAGGACCGGCTGCTCGAGCTGAACGCCCAGATCGACGACATCGAGGAAGCCACCGAACGGCCCGTTCTGGTCCGTGAATTACAGGACCGGATGGCGGAGAGCCGCGATCTCGTCGCGAGCGTCGGCAGCCGCGCCGACCAGCAGGAGCTGGCCAACCTCGACCGGCGCGCGACGGCGGCGATCGAGAGCCAGAACTCGACGCGGATCAGCGAAGTGGTCGGCCTGGTCACCGACTTCATCGTCAGTATCGAACGGCGCCAGCCCGGGTGGGCTGCGGCGGCGTTCTACTGGCTGCGCTCGGAGCAGGCCCGGATGCAGCCGGCCAGCCAGGCGGCGGCGCTGGTCCGGGAAGGTGAGCAGGCATTGGCGAACAACGACGAACGCGTCCTGGACTCGGTCAACAGCCGGCTGGCCCGGCTGCTGCCTCGTGACGTACAGACGCCGTCCACGATCTGGCTGACCAACCGGTGACCGCGCCGGCCGCACCTACCCAGCTGGCCCTGCAGGCGCCGGAGGCCACCCTGGCGATCAACCGGGCCAGCGCCGCCGCCCGCCGCGGTGACCTGGACGAGGCCGCCCGGCTGCTCACCGCGCTGGGCACACCGGAGTCGGCGGCCCTCGATCTGCTGGCCAGGATCCGCGCCCAGCAAGGCGACTGGTCGGCCGCGGACGAACTGTGGTCCCGCGTACAGCGGTTTGATCCGGATCATCCGGGAGCGGCCGACGGCCGCCGGGTCGTCGGCGCGATCCTCGCCGGCCGGCGACGCCGCAGACCCGTCGCGAGCCCGGGCCGCGTCGCGACGGCCGCCGGCATGCTGGTGGTCGCGTTCGCCGGCGGCCTGGTGGCTGTCAGCGGCAACGGTACGGCCGAAACCACCCAACCGACGGCGGTCGCCAGCCCGTCGACGGTCGATCCCGCACTGGTGCGGTCCAGGAACCGCGCCGACACGCTGCAGCGCCAACTGGCCGAGATCGAGGCCGCCGAGGCCGCCGCCGCCCGACGACTCGCCGACCAGGTGGCGGCGATCAGCCGGGCACTCACCATGCCGGGGCTGATCGTCACCCGGCGGTCCGGCACGGTCGAGGTCTACTTCAGCGAAGGCCTGTTCGTCCGTGACACCCAGCTGACCTCGGACGACGCCGAACCTCTCACCGCGGTCGGTCGCCGGCTCGGCGAGTTGGACTGTTCGATCACGGTCGTCGGCCACAGTGTGCCGGTGCCGGGTGGGCGCACCAGCGGTGGTTCGGCGACGGCGCTGGCCCGCGCCCGGTTCGCCGCGATGCGGCTCGCCAGCGCCAGCGGACTGCCGCTGACCGCGTTCACCCTGCGCACCGCCGACCAGCCGGACAACCCGTTCAAGGAGGACGCCCGCAACCGTACGGTCAGCTTGGTCCTGACCCCGGCGCAGGCCGGCGGGCCGCCGGTCGGATAGCTCGCAGAGCACTGCGGCCGGACCGGCGACCCTAGGACATTTACCAGGATCGACAGAGTCTGTCCCGACCCGTAACACCTTGCAACCAGGATCTGCGGTGACGAATCGACTACGGAAGGACGTGCTGGGCGATGACTGTCACGAGCCGACCGGTGACCGCACCAACGACCACAACAACGACTGCGCCGACGACCGGTGACCCCGACCAGGCCGGCCGGATCGACTGGCGCGGGTTCATCCGGCTGGCCAGGCTGCGGTTCCTGCTCTACAACCTGCTGCCGGTCGGGCTGGCGGTGGCGGTCTCGGTGCACCAGGGCTATCCGCTGCTCATCGGCTGGTACGTCCTGGCGCAGTTGTTCGCCTGGACGGTGCACCTGATGACGCACTACTGCAACGAGTACTTCGACCTGGCGGCGGACCGGGCCAACGTCTACTTCACCCCGTGGACCGGCGGCAGTCGGGCGCTGGTCGACGGGCTGGTGCCGCCGGTGGTGGCGCTGGGCACCGCGTTCCTCCTCGCCGGCGTGGCGCAACTGATGATCGTCGCGATGCCGGGCTGGCCGGCCCGGCTCGCCGCCACCGCCGCCGTCCTGCTCGCCTGGTTCTACACCGCACCACCCGGTGGCTTCAACTACCGCGGCCTGGGTGAGGTGACCGTCGCGGCGATCCTCAACGGACTGTGGCCGGTGGTCGCGGTGCTGCTGCAGACCGGAACCGTACCGGTCCTGCTGCTGGCGATCCTCGCCCCGACCGCGCTGCTGCAGACCGTACGGATGATGGTGATGAACCTCGGCGACCGCCGCTCCGACGAGCAGGTCGGCAAACGCACCATCCCGGTCATCATCGGCTACGACCGGGCGGTACGCGTCATCGTCACCGCCCAGCCGGTCGCGTACGCCGCGCTGACCGGCTTCGCCCTGCTCGGCTGGGTGCCCTGGCTGGTCTGGGCGCCGATGATGGCGACCGCGCCGATCTCCGCCTGGCTGGTGCTGCGGCTACGCCGGGGCGACATGCGCGACCTCGACCCGCGACGGATGACACCGGTGGTCTTCTGGGCCTCCAACCATGTCTCGCTGATCGTCGGCGCGGCGATGCTCGGCGTACTGCTCGATGCGGCCCGCACCGGCGCCGGCGGCGACGCGCTCGCCCTGCTCGGCGCGGTCCTCGCCAGCTACATGGGCCTGTTCGCCCACCGGCTGTGGCTGGCCGGACGTGCCCGGCCGGCCAGCGTGCCGGGCGACCCCCGCTGATCAGAGCGGCTGAGCAACCAACTGGTCCGGCTCCGCCGTCGGTGTCGGACCGGCGTCGTCGACCG
The DNA here is from genome assembly GCF_048060115.1 of Micromonospora sp. LOL_023. Lineage (NCBI taxonomy): Bacteria > Bacillati > Actinomycetota > Actinomycetes > Micromonosporales > Micromonosporaceae > Micromonospora > Micromonospora sp. LOL_023. The sequence continues at coordinate 11,152 of NZ_JBHMIM010000088.1, read as the reverse complement.
CCGGACCGGCGGCGGTCCCGGCGGCCAGCAGTTCGTTGAGCACCTGAATGGCGCCGGTGATCCGCAGCAGGGTCTGCTGGATGTCGGCCCGTCTGGCCTCCACCTCGGCGAGCATCTGCTGTCCGGCCCGCAACTCGGCCTCCAGCTCGGCGACCCGCTGTTCCAGTTGCTCCCGCATACGTTCGTCCGTCCCGTCGAAGGTCGCTTGTCACTAATCGGAGATCTCGAACTGCCAGAACGTCTTCGTGTGCGATGCCACAGGCTGTCCCGGAATCCACGTCAGGGCGTACCGGTACTGGCTGTCGCCACGCTTCTGGCCACTGTCCCAGATGTAGCTGTCGTAGAAGGTGTTCCGTAGCTTGCAGACCAGCTCGTTGTCGGCCAACTTCTTCAGGATCTTCAGCTCACGCTCACCGATGACGACGTCACCGATCCGCACCGTCTTCGCGTTCACCTGCCCGGCATGGATTCCGCGATACTCGTCACTGCCCCCTTTGAAATGGAAACCGGCCGGGTCCACCTCAAGCTGGTACGCGTACCGGCTGCCGTGGTGGAACCGGATGGCGAGCGTCGTGGGCGACACGGTGGGCGGGGACGTGTCAGCCTGTTGCAGCTCCAGGAAGACGAGCTTTCGTCCCGGCTCGACCTCCTGCGCGTCCCGGCGCAGCAGCAGCTGACGATGCTCGGCCCGCACGGCCAACTGGTAACCACCGGTGGTGTCGGTACCGACACCGACCTGGCCGGCGGCGGTGATGCTGAGCCGGGCGGCCTGGTTGGTGACGAACGTCAGTGGGCTCGTCGTGCCGGTGCCCACGATCATCCCGGCCGGCGCGCCGAACATCCCGGTGTCGTGCGCCATCACCCGGCCGTCCACCTTCGCCGTGCGTACCGACAGCTTGGTGGTCGCCGTGCCGACCACGTCGACCACCCGCCCCCAGCCGTCGGCACCGGACAGATCGGTGGTGCCGATGCCGACGTGGCCGTTCGCGCCGACGAAGAGTCGGGTCGTGCCGTCCGGGTCCGAGTCGTGGGTGCGCACGTGCAGGCCGCGTCCGGCGGCCGACCGTCCGTCGTACTCGATGGAGAAGCCCTGGTTGGCCGCGCCGGCCCAGAACCGGATCCCGCCGCGACGCTGATCGTCGTCGGCGAACCGGAACGTCAGATGCCGGTCCTGCGGGTCGAAGTCGCCCATGTCCAAGCCACCGCTGCCGACGGCGTCGGTGCCGATCCCGATACCGCCGGACATCGACAGGCTGGACCGGTGGGCGGCGGTCGGGTCCACCGTGACGTCGCCGTTGTCGGTCACCGTGAGCCGGCCGAGCAGCACCGTCGGCCCGTCCAGTTCGGGCGGGGCCTCGGCGGGGGCGACCGCGGTCGCTCCGTTCGGGGCGACCGCCACGACCTTCGGCCGCTCCTCCCAGCGCCGGGCGCCCACCCCGCCGTCCCCGGTCTGTCCCACGTCCGTCGGGGACTGCTGGTAGGCCAGGTGCACCTCGACGTTCTGCTGGTTGGCGAATCCCGAACCCAGCGCAATATCGGTGCCGGCGGCCAGGACGAGGTGCCGGCCCAGGGCGTCGACCGCCATCCCGGCGGAGACGGTGACCGTGGACGGCTCGTCCGCCGCGGTCAGGGTCAGGCCGTCGCTGACGCCGGTGAGCCGCAGCAGCCGGCTCTGCCGGCGCTCGCGGTCCAGGTGGAACTTCTGCTCGTCGATGAAGTCCTGGTCTTCCAGGAACTGCCCGTCGAAGAAGCGGACACGCTTCGATACGACGTCAGGTTGGGTGTAGTCCGCCATCGGACCTCCTCCGGTTTCAGGTCGAGTCGCGCGTGCCGAGCAACGTGTTGCGGCCGAGGACGAGCCGCTCCGGCTTGCCGCCCTCGAGTTCCTTCAACTCCTCGGAGACCAGCCGCATCGTGGGCACCACGACCTTGAGCGCATAGAACGTGTGGGCCGGTTTCTCCCGGTCGATGATCGCCCGGGCCGTCTCCTGCACCCTGCGCAGCTCGTCGCGGTCGGCGGCGCCCAGAGTCAGCTGGACCTGGAAGTAGTGGGCGGGAGTGTCGTAATCGTCGAGGATCACCACGTCCTCCCGGGTCACCTGGTCGGCCAGCGGCCGCAGGTAGATCTCCAGCATCCGGCGCAGCCCGGCCAGGGTCCCCCGCTGCCGGTACAGCGGCACGACCTCCCGGATGAAGCCGCGTTTGGTGGCCGTGTCCCAGTCCGCACGCAGACTCAGCGCCACCCACCCGGCCAGCCACGGCAGGAAGTCCTCACCGGTCTGTACCGGGTCGATGTAGTCGGCCGACCGGTCAATGGTCTGTTCCAGACCCTCGACGTCGTCGCGGCCGGTCAGGATCGCCTCGAAGGCCAGCAGGAAACGGCCGGCGAACGGGTCCTCCCGGAACATCGCCGGCAGGTGGTCGAGGTACCGACTCATGGCGTGCCCTCCCCACCTGGCAGGTGGGTGCGGCCGTACGTGTCGTAGCCGACCAGGTCCAGCCGGGCCAGCCGGGGCAGCTGGTGCACATCCAACTCGATGCTGGCCGCCACACCGTCGGCGCTGGTGGCGGCACCATCTGCGTCGACCAGGGTGAGCCGCACGTTCTCGAGGTAGTCGAGCAGCGGTGACTGCTCGAGTACGGCGTACACCTCGGACGGGTGGATGCCCTGCCCGAAGGGCCAGCCGGTGCCGGCGACACCGCCGGTGAGCGGGTCGTAGAACCGGTGCAGCCGGGCCTGTGCGTCGGCGAGGGCGTCGGCCGGCGGAGCGTCCTCGCGCAGCGCCAGGTCGGCCGAGACGCCGATGTCGACGTACTGCGGGCCGACGACATGGTGGCGTACGGTCAGCAGCCGGCGCGGCTCGAGAAAGTCGTGCAGCTCGGTGATCAGCTCATCGGTGGGCACCGGATGGGTGTCGCTCGCCGCGCTCGGCTCAGGGACGACGACGACGCTGACGTGCGCCGGTGCGACCGCAGCCGGATCGGGGCCGGCAAGGTCACGACCCGCGACGCACCGGACCCGCCGGACCGGAGCCGGCCCGGCGGACTCGCGTTGCGCCGGCCAGCGGGTGCCGACCAGGTACTCGTAGTCGTCGGCGGTCGCGGCCCGGTAGCGCTCATGCAGGTCGGCCAGGCTCTGGCGGACGGCGGCGTCGAGCCCGCCGGTCGCCGGCGGCGTCCACTCAGGGCCGTTGAGCAGCTGCAGGAAGTTGCGGGTATGGCTCGGTGGGATCTGGTTGACCTGATACAGCTGCATCTCGGTCAGCCAGGCCAGCATCTCGACCAGGACGGTGCCGGGGTCGCTCGGGTTGTGGTCGGTCCACTCCGGCAGCAGGACCGGGATCAGCGACCGCGCCTCGCCGACGAGATCGTCGTAGTCGCGGTCGTCGAGATTCGGCAACGGAATCGGCACAGCGGTCCTCACGCTGGAAGGGTCACGGTGATCTGGTGCCGCCCGGAGTAGACCAGCGCCCGCGCCAGCCACCGGGTCAGGTCCGCGGCCACCGGCTCGGCCGCGCCCTGCGCGAGCGAACGGTCGAGGACCGCCGCCAGCCGCTCACCGAGCGCCTCGGACTCGGCCACCTGCGCCACCGCGAGCTCGCGGACGTGGTCGACCCCGTCGACGGCGGTGACCGCCGCGTACAGGTCCGAGCGGTGTGGCTTGCGGCCGAACGCCCAGCCGGTGCCGTCCGGTCCGCCGGTCAGTGGGTGCAGGAAGCGGTCCAGGGTCTGCTCGACCCGCGCCCGGACCAGCCCGGCGGACTCGGGCGTGGTGGCCACCACCGTGGCGGTGACGGTCACCTCGATCCACTCCGGTCCGGCGACCCAGAGGCCGACGGTCGGCGCGCAGCGCGCCCGCAGGTGCTGGTCCACCTGACGCAGCAGTCCCAGGCTTGGCGCCGGTCGGACGGCGGCGGAGACCGGGACCACGATGACCCCGACCCCACCAGCGTCAGCCTGCTGATGACCCTCACCCGGCTGCTCGCCGGGATCGAGCCACAGGTCGAACGGATCGAACCCGCTGGGCGACACCGCCTGGGCCCGGGCCACCTCCGTCGAGGATTCGAACGCGAGGTCCATGAAGTCGTCGATCGTAACCGCCCGGTCGCGGTGGCGCAGCGCCTTCGGTCCCCGGGCCCGCACCCGGTCCAGCGGCTCCCAGCCGGCACCACCGGACGCCGGCTCGTGGTTGGTCACCGAGTCCAGGTAGGGAATTGCCGATTTCAGGGTGACGACGGTGCCCGCCGGACGGTTCCCCTGCTCGCCACCGCCGGTGCGGTAGGTGATCCGCACGTTGTTCTGCCCGAGCGGCACCACCCGCCCCGCCTGGCCGTCGCCGAAACCGATCTCGCCGGTGGCGGCGTCGATGCTGTAGTGCCGGTCGCCCGGCCCGGAGCGGTGGAAGTCCGTCACCTCGTGCCAGCGTACCCAGATTTGCTCGGCGTCGTCGCTGACCGTGACCGCGCCTGGTCCGTCGGCCTCGACGAGTGCGGCCTCCTCTGCCGGCGACGGCCGCTGCGGTTCGCGCACGACGAGCCGCTGGCCGGCCAGCACCGGCGTCTGCGCGGAGGTCAGTCGTTGGCCGGCCTCGGCGACGCCCGATCCGAGGATCTCCTCGGCAATGGTGGTCGTCTGCGTCGCCCAGGTCGTGTTGGGAGAGACCCGGCGCAGCCGGGGCGGGATCGCGAAGCTGCCGCGCCGGTGCCGCAGGCGCAGCCAGCACCGGTGCTGACCGAAACGTTCCCCGGCGGCCAGGTCCGGCGGACCGACGAAGCGGACCACGCCACGGTCGCCCAGCGTCCCGGTCTCGTCGATCGCAGCCAATGGCCGCCAGCCGTCGACGCCGCTGTACTCCCACACCAGGTCGGCCCGGTCGGTCAGGTCGGCCCCGGCGAGCCGGTCGGCGGCCACCTCCTCCGGCGCCGGTGGCTCGACCTGGAGGTAGAGCGTGACCGGGCGGTTGCCGAACGGCTGGTCGAAGCCGAGGTAGAGGGCGGGCTCGCGGCTCGGATTGGGGACGAACGGGATGACGTCCCACGGCTCGTCGCCGTCGCGGTGGTGGGTGACGAGGCGGAAGTCGTTCTCGGTCACGCAGGCCTGGGCCGGGACAGCGGCGGCGAGACCGGCGCGGGACCGCCACGACAACGTGGTGACGACCGGCGGCGCGAAGGTGGCGTCGACCAGTTCGTAGCCGCCGTCGTCGTTGCGCGTGTAATGGGCCGCGACCCCGTAGTCGCCACCGATCAGCCGGACCCGCACCCAGTACTCCTCCACCCCGTTGACTTCGGTGGGGGCGAAACCGACCGGCGGGGTGAGCGTCACGGTGGCGCTGTCGGTGAAGGCGTACTCCGGGTCGTCGACGGTCACCGTACGCCAGGCCGCGCCGTCCCAGGCCTCCCAGACGAGCCGGGGGTGGCCGTCGGTGCGTACCGGCGGCACCGCAGGGCCGGCCGGGTCGTCCGGGCCCGCCGGGTCGGCCGGCCCGTTGGTCAGCGTCACCTCGACGACGAGCTCCGCGCCCGGCCAGACCAGGTTCGCCGGGCAGGCCAGGTAGCAGGTGTCGTTGAACCGGGGCTGCTCGCCGAAGGGACGGAAGTCCTTGGTCACGTCGATCGGGCTGGTGTTGCTGACGGCGTGCGGCAGCGCCACCGGGTCCGGTGCCGTCTGCATCCGCACGTCGATGGCGGTGATGGTCGGTAGCTCCCAGTCGGAGCTGATGGTCACCGCCGCCAGTTGGGGCAGGGTGGCGTACGTCGCCCCGTCGTCGACGACCTCGGCGCGCAACCAGTGGCCGGACCGCCCCTGGAACAGCTCGGCCGGCCACTCGGCCGGCACCCGGAAGCTGACCTCGCCGTCACCGGTGAACGCCAGCGTGCCGTCCACCAGTTCCCCGTCGATGTCGCCGTCGGACTCCACCGCCGTCGTGCCGGACTCGCCCAGCCGCTGCCAGTCGTCGCCGACCTTGTACGACCACACCAGCCGGACCGGGGACGCCGGATCGGCGGCCACGCCGGGACGGGCCAGGGTGATCGCCAGCCGGGCCACCGTGCCGGGGACCGCCGCGCCGACGCTGAAATAGCACCACCGGCCCTGGCTGGTCTCGCCGAACGGGAAGACCCCCGCGACGTCGGCCTGCGGGGTCCGGCGGCCGGACGCGACGGCATCGAGCGCCAGCCCGGCGACCGGCTGCGGCATCGGCATGTCGAGCTGGGCGCGCAGCCAACCGGCGGTGGTGCCGTTCACGTCGTACGGGGGCAACGGCGGCAGGTCGGCCAGCGTGACCGTCCAGGTGCCGTCCCACAGCGTCGTCGCGGCCTCGACCGGCTGCCACCGGGCGCCGTCCCAGTAGGACCAGGAGATCGGCCACTCGGCGAGCAGGGTGGCCTGCGAGGCGGCCAGGGCCAGGGTGACCGTCTTGGTGCCCTCGGTGGCGAGTACCGGGTCGCAGGCCAGGTAGAACCGGTGCGGCACCGGCTGGTCACCGGTGAAGGCGGCGAACGACTCGTCGCGCTGGCCGGTGCCCGCGGCGCTGCGGTCGGCGTAGGTGTCCTGCGGCGCGTCGTCCACGAGCACGGCCCGCAGCTGGGCCGGCGTGACCACCAGATCGGTCGCGGTCTCGTAGACGACCTCGTCGTCCTCGCCGTCGCGCGGGGTGGCCGCGACCTGGGTGCCGGCCGGGACCACCGCCTCGGTCTGGCTGCCCGAGGCCAGGGCGAAGGTGAGCGGTAGGCGGGCCGGTCGCGGCGGCACCGGTCGAGTCCCGATCAGGTTGAGGAACGCGAGATAGTCGCGTTCGGGCACCTGGTTCAGCCGCTGCACCACCAGTTCGGCGTAGCGGGCGAAGATGCCGATCAGCGCCTGGCCGGCGTCCGGTCGCCCGTCGGCGGGCGGCTGCCAGTCGCTGTACCGGGTAGCCAGCGCGGCGGTCTCGGCGGCCAGCGCCTTCCGGTCACGGGGATCGATGGGTGGGGGCTGTCCGGTCATGCGAGGTAGAAGGGGTAGACGAGGTTGAACCGGCTGTTGGTCGAGCGCACCTGGTAGTTGATCTCGATGAGCAGTCGGCGCCGGTCGGCGGGGTCGGGTGCGGCGTAGACGTCCAGCACGTCGATCCGGGGTTCCCAGCGGGCCAGTGCCTCGCGCACCGACCGGCTGACCCGACCGGCGGTGCCGATGTCGTTGACGTCGAACACGATGTCGTGGATGCCGCAGCCGAAGTCCGGCCGCATCACCCGTTCACCGGGCGCGGTGCCGAGGATGAGTCCGATCGACTGGCGGATCAGCGCCGCGCCGTCGTCGCTGAGCCGGATGCCCTGCGCCGGCTCGTAGCTGAGCGGGAACGCCCAGCCGGTGCCGAGAAATCCCTGTTTCACCGTGCCGGTCACCCGATCGTCACCGTGCCCATGGCCACCACCGTGCCGCTCGGCAGGTCCTGCGGATCGTTGCAGGTCGACGCGAGGTCGCCGGACCTGATCGCCGGCTTTCCGTTGATCTTCACGGTCGCGCTGCCGCCTTCGAGGGTGGCGGTGTTCGACGGCTGCTTCTGAAACGACGTGCCGGGTGCGGTGGGAACGTGCGCCGGGGTGTTCTCGGCGGTGGAGCCGGCCACCGCCGCCGACTTCCCCATGATCTTGACATCGGCGCTCAGCCCGCCGTTGATGATCCCGGTGAAGGGATGCGGCAACGGTGTCGGTGTCGGCGCGGGTGCCCCGGGCACCATGACGATGTGGATGTCGGTCGCGTTGACCCGGTCACCCTGCTTCGCCGCGAACTGCCCCATGAGAACTCACCCCCCATTCAGTTGATGTTGACTTGACTGCCCTTGATGTCCAGCTGCCCACCGGACTTCACCGCGATCGCGGACTTCGCCTCGACCTTGACGTCGGCAGTGGAGGTGATCTCGACGCCGGCGCCGGCCAGCCGCAGCCGACCGCCGGCGGAGATCACCACGTCCGCGTCTGCGGTGACGGTGATCTGGTTGTCCTTCGTACTGATCACGATGCTGTTCTTGCCGCTGCCGTCGACGATCTCGATCCGCTCGTCCTGTTTGGTGTCGACCAGGCGGATCACGTGCTTGCTGCGGGAGACCATCACCCGTACGTCGTTGTTGCCGTCGCCGTTGGTGACCGGCGGGGCGTCCTTGCCGTTCCACAGCGCGCCGACGACGTAGGGGACCTCCGGGTTGCCGTGTTCGAAGGCGACCAGGACCTCGTCGCCGACCTCGGGCAGGAAGTAGCAGCCCCGGCCGGGGCCGGCCATCGGCGAGGCCACCCGAGCCCAGTCGGTCTCGACATCATCGGCCAGCCAGGGCAGTGCCACCTTGACCCGGGCCAGACCGTCCGGGTCGCTGTTGTTGGTGACGATGCCGATCACCACCCCGTGGTACCGCCCGTCCGGGTAGGCCGGCTCGCCACCCGCCAACTGGTGGTAGACGTCCGTCACGCCGCGTTCCTCCGTACTTCGAGGCGGGACCGGTAGCCGTGTGCCGCGGTCACCGAGTGGTCGACGGAGACGACGTAGTACTCGCCGCTGAAGGTCTCACCCGCTCCCTCTATCCGCACCACCTCGCCGGCGTGCAGGCGAGGTTGCCCACCGCACTCGGCCCCGCCGGTGATGTAGCTCAACGCCAGGTCCTCGAACTGTCCCAGGGCGATCTGGTCGGCGCGGTCCTGGTTCGGCACCGGCAGGTCCACCCTGGTCGATCTGGTCCGGCCGAAGACCCGGCCGACCTCGCGGGGCCCGGTGACGGCGCCCATTCCCGTGGACACGGAACCAGAGCCGAACGTGGCGACGACGGCCTTCTTGCCGGCCACGTCCCAGCCCCGTACGGAATGCTCGGCAGCCTGGCCCATGGTCCGCAGCCGGGGGGTGAACTGGGAAATGTCGTCACCGACGCGCAGCTTCGCCGCCGGCACCCGGCCGAGCTGCGGCGGCCGGAAGGACAACACCTTGTCCCGTACGTGAATCTCGTACCCCATCAGCCCCGCCCGCCGCTGCAGGAACTCCAGATCGGTCTGGTTGTTCTGCAGTACGTAGTCGAGGTCGGTGCCGGTGTCGGGTACGTCGGCACGCAGACCGGCTTCCTTGGCCAACTGCCGGGCGATGGTGCTGTCCCTGGTACGGGTGAAGGTCCTGGTCCGCTGCCGGCGGGCCAGCCGGTGTCGCAGGTCGTAACCCCGGATCGTCAGCATCGGCGGACGGCCTTCCACGAACGACGGCTCCAGGCTGGTGATCTCCCCGGTGATCGCCAGGTGCAGGTTCTTCACGTACCCGAGGGAGATCCGCATCTCGGTGCCGACCGCGAACAGCATGGAGTCCGACCAGGTGACCCTGAGCCGCTCCGCGTCCCAGTTCTTCAACGTCACGGTGAACATGCTCAGCGCGTTCAGGTCCTCCAGCACGGTCACCGACTCGACGTCGGAGTGTGCGTCCGGCGGCAGTCGCCGGCCACCACACCGGATCTCGAAGTCCGGCCCCGAATCAGCGGTTTCCATCGCCTGGTCCTCCGCTCAACTCAGCCGCGGGATGGTCAGCACCGTGCCGGGACGCAGGTCACGAGGGTTGACGATGCCATTGGCCGAGGCGATGTGCCGCCACAGGCGCGGATCCCGATACTCGGCGGCGGCGATGCTGTGCAACGTGTCGTTGCGCCGCACCACCCACGTCTTGTGCACGTCGGAGGAGTGCAGCTCGCGCTCCTTGAGCTGCGCGTCGGTGAGCGACTCCACGAAGCTGCACGAAACGGTCGCCCGCACCGGCGTGCCGTCGGGCATGAACATGGTGAACCGTTCGCTGATCTGGGTGAGCACGCCGGTGAAGATGTCGGCGAAGGCCCCCCAGGACAGGGTGCACAGCGGTGGCCGGTGCAGTTCCTTGTCGAACTCGGCCAGTCGAGACACCCGGCTGGTCAGCGCGGTGACGTCGGTCGCGTCGCCGGTCTGGAACGGATTGGGGGGTGTCACGAGTGAGGTGGCCCGGGCCCACATGGACGCCTCCGCCCTCGACTCGTAGGTGTCGAAGAACAGCTCGAGCGACAACGTCGCGGGCTGCATGGCCGCGAACTCCTGCTGCAACCCGCTCCACGTCCAGGCGCTGCCCTTGCCCGCGCTTTCGTGCGCGTGCCAGTTGACCGACCGCGACCGGGTGATCTCGTGCGGGTTGAACAGCGCCTCGATCGGGCCGTTGCGATCGAAATCCGTGCCGTCGTGGGCGATGGTCAGTTTCTGCAACCCGCCGCCACCGGGGCCGAACCCGAGCGCGGCGCTGGCCAGGCCTGCCTTGTTGAGACTCACCGCCGCACCCCCCGACGCTCGGCCTCGACCGCCAGCCGGCGCATGATCCGGCCGTGCACCTGCTCGGTGACCTGCCCGACGTCGACCTGCGCGGCCGGTTGAACAGGCGGCTGCGGCACACCACGATCGGCACGGGACGCTGCGGCCCCGAAGCTGCCGGGCCGGGGTCCGGCGCCGTCGCGCGAGCCGAATCCACGGCCGCCATGGTGCGGCAGTCCGGTCGCCGTCGGTACGCCGAGAGCGCCGGGTGCCGACCGGATCTGCGGGCCGGCCGCCGACGGCGCGGCCAGCGGAAGCTGCGGTGCCGGTCGGGCCGCCGGAGGCCGCGCCGTGACCACCTGGGACGGCGTCGCAGCGGGCGAGCGCTGCCCGACAGTGGACGGCACACCGGCGGCGGGCCGGTTGGCGGGATCTGCCGTGGGTGGGAGACGGAAGGTCAGGTGGGGTCCACTGGCCATCCGGCCCGGGTCGCCGGTCAGCCCGGTCCAGTCGGCGGAGCCGGCTGCCGTCGGACCCGCGGCAGTGGGAGTCCACGACCCGGCGGCGGCACCTGGAGCACCCGTCGGCACCGCCGGCCTGGTGGACGACGGCCTGGTGGGCGACGGCCTGGTGGGCGACGGGCCAGCGGACGACGGCGCTTCGGCCGGGCGGGCCGGCAGTGGCGCGGAACCCTGATCGGTGGGTGCGGCCACCTTGCGTTGAATGGTCAGCGGTCGGTCGGCGCCCGGCCGGGGCGTCACCGGTGGCACGGCCGGGCCGGCGATCCCGGGACCGGTGGCGGTCCACACCGGGCTCAGCTCGGCGGCCGGGCGGGCCGGACGCGACGACACCACCGGGCCGGACGAGGCGGCCGGCGATCCGCC
>NZ_JBHMIM010000087.1:0-19045 GCF_048060115.1 Micromonospora sp. LOL_023 | reverse complement strand
CTGTTGAGTTCTCAAAGAACAAACACACACCAGCAGAACCACCCACAACAAGCAGGCAACCCCACCAGGGCCATCCGTCCCACCCGACTTCCGCCGGGGCAACTTCTCCATCTTACCCGGTTGGTCTCGCGTTGTCAAGAACCAGTTTCGGCTCTTGCCGCACCACCCGAGTTTCCCCGCACTTCATCCACCCGCTCAGCGGATGGATCTTCCGGGGTGTCCGGCAGACCGGCCCGCTTCGTTGACCGAAGCTCGGCCCGGCTCCCTGCCGGCTTCCTACCTTACCCGGTTGGTTTCGCAATCTCAAGTCCGGTTACCCGGCGAGTCGCACCACCCGGTGCAGTCTGGTTCGGCGGTCACCCGCCCCATCCTGCGCTTGCGGTTTCGGTTGTTTTGTCCGTGTCCCGCTTGCAGAGAGAAAGTTACGCGGCTCCCGCCGCGAACGCAAGTTGATCTTGAAAAGATTTGCCTCGCCGGACAAAGGTCCAGGTCAGCATGGGTGTAAGGGCGTCGACTCGCTGGGACCACGCCTTCGTGCCGGACAGAAGCAGGTCCGCGACCGGTCGGGCTGATGGCGAAGACCCGGGACTACCTGAGGGCGGAGGGGTCCGGTCGCCCGTTAGGACGCGTCGTACATGTCGTCGACGCCGGGCCCCGCCCGCGCCAACCACGTGTCAGAGTGGCTGGCATGACTGTCGGAGGACCGCCCCAAGCCATCGACGCCGTCTCCGCACTCCTGCTCCCTTTCTGGCAGCTGACGATCGGCGCGGTGGTGGTGGTTGCCGTGGTCGTGTCGGTCCGCCGGCTCGCCCGGCGCGGTCGATCCCGGATGACCAACGCGATGCTGGTCCTCGGCGGAGCGATCATCGGCCTCGCGGTGATCGGCGTACTCACCTCTGGGCGCTGAGGCAGCCCACGGTCGACGCCGCAGGCAGTTGCACGCCGGCCGCGATCGGTACCGTGTCCGGCGCCGGCGCCGCGGGCGTCAGAGCCGACGGTTCGCCAGACTCGGAAGCTCGGCGCGAATGGTCGCCAGCCGGTGGAGGTCGAGGTCGGCCAGCACCACGCCGGTCGTGTCCGGTGCCTGCGCCAGCACGGTGCCCCACGGGTCGACGACCATGCTCCGGCCGAAACAGGTCCTTGCCGGTTCATGCTGACCGATCTGACCGGCGGCCAGCACGTAGCACTGGTTCTCGATCGCGCGGGCCCGCAGCAGCACCTCCCAGTGGTCGCGCCCGGTGTGCACCATGAACGCCGCCGGCACCACCAGCACCTGGGCATCGCCGTCGACGGCCAACCGCCGGTAGAGCTCGGGGAACCGCAGGTCGTAACAGATCGACAGGCCGAGACGAACCCCGTCGCAGTCGACCACCACCGGGTCCGTGCCCGGTGCCACGTTGCTTGACTCCCGGTAAGACACCCGGCCGGGAATCTCCACATCGTACAAATGAATCTTGCGATAGCTGGCAGCGAGTTCCCCCCGGCGATCGAAGACCAGGCAGGTGTTGTAGGTGTGTGCCGGATCCGGCCCGCGCTCATGGAACGAGCCGACCACGACCCAGATTCCAAGCTCCCGCGCCGCGTCAGCGAAGAAGCTCCCGACGGTGCCGTCCACCGGCTCCGGGGGCGGCAACCGCTCGGCGGTGCCGAGGTAGTCGACGTACTCGGGCAGGACCGCGAGATCGGCACCGCCAGCGGCGGCCTCGCTCAGCAGGCCGCGCGCGGTGCTCAGATTCGCCGTCTGATCGTCGCGGCTGTTGATCTGACAGACAGCTATCCGCATGCCGGAACTTCCCCGTCGGTGGTCCACCCCGCCAACTAGGCCGACTTCTCCTCGCGGTCACGTCGACGCCGCCCAGTGAACTCCCGCGGCACGATCGTCGGGTTGACATTCTCCAGGACAGCCTCGCGGGTGATCAACACGCGGGCGGCGTCCGGGTTGCTCGGCACCTCGTACATCACGGAGAGCAGGACCTCCTCCATGATCGCCCGAAGGCCTCGGGCGCCGGTGCCACGCAGCATCGCCTGATCGGCGATGGCCTCCAGGGCCGCAGGCTCGAACTCCAACTCGACGTTGTCCAGCTCGAACAGCCGCTGGTACTGGCGTACCAGGGCGTTGCGCGGCTCGGTCAGGATGCTGACCAACGCCACCTGGTCCAGGCTCCGAACGTTGGTGATCACCGGAAGGCGGCCGATGAACTCCGGGATCAGCCCGAACTTGAGCATGTCCTCTGGCATCACCTGGGTGAGGATGTCATCGGTCGACCGCTCGGAGACCGCCCGCAGCCGGGCGCCGAATCCGGTGCCACCCTGACCGGTGCGCGACTCGATGATCCGGTCCAGCCCGGCGAAGGCACCACCGAGGATGAACAACACGTTCGTGGTGTCGATCTGGATGAACTCCTGGTGCGGATGCTTGCGCCCACCCTGAGGTGGCACGTTGGCCACCGTACCTTCGAGGATCTTGAGCAGGGCCTGCTGCACACCCTCGCCGGAGACGTCCCGGGTGATCGACGGGTTCTCCGACTTGCGGGCGATCTTGTCGACCTCGTCGATGTAGACGATCCCGGTCTCGGCCCGCTTGATGTCGTAGTCGGCTGCCTGGATCAGCTTGAGCAGGATGTTCTCAACGTCCTCGCCCACATAGCCGGCCTCGGTGAGCGCGGTCGCGTCGGCGATGGCGAACGGCACGTTGAGCATCCGGGCGAGGGTCTGCCCGAGGTGCGTCTTACCGCAACCGGTCGGACCGATCAGCAGGATGTTCGACTTGGCGACCTCGACCGCGTCGTTGGCACCCGGCGCGCCGGCGGCGTCGGCCTGGATGCGCTTGTAGTGGTTGTAGACCGCGACGGAGAGGGCCTTCTTGGCGTGGTCCTGGCCGACGACGTACGAGTCGAGGAACTGGCAGATCTCCATCGGCTTGGGAAGCTCTTCCCACTTCACCTCGCCGGTCTCGGCCAACTCCTCCTCGATGATCTCGTTGCAGAGATCGATGCACTCGTCGCAGATGTAGACCCCTGGGCCCGCGATGAGCTTCTTGACCTGCTTCTGCGACTTGCCACAGAAGGAGCATTTGAGTAGGTCGCCGCCGTCGCCGATCCGTGCCACCTACGTTCTCCCTGCGCTCTCGGCCGATCATGCCGGCCCTGGCCTAGGACGGGGGGTTCGCCTCGTCAGTGTCGAACACCTGCCGCCGGTCAACCCCGTCAGACGGTGCATCTCGACGTTACCCGCTGGCGGGGCAAACTCCGACCCCCAATATCGGGTGTGTCAGAGGTCGGCCAGTCTACTCACAGCCCGGCCGACCCCTCACCGTGCGTCGTCAGCTGGCCGAGCTGGCCGCCAACAGGCCCTTCTTACGGCTGGTCAGGATGGTGTCGACCAGGCCGTACTCGCGGGATTCCTCCGCAGTCATGATCTTGTCGCGGTCGATGTCCTTGCGGACCAGCTCGACCGCCCGGTTGCAGTGCCGCGACAGCATCTCCTCCAGCTGGGTACGCATCCGGAGAATCTCCCTGGCCTGGATCTCGATGTCCGAGCCCTGACCGTAGCCGCCCTCGGTGGCCGGCTGGTGGATGATGATCCGCGAGTTGGGCAGCGCCATCCGCTTGCCCGGCGTACCGGCGGACAGCAGCACCGCAGCGGCGCTGGCCGCCTGCCCCAGGCAGACTGTCATGATGTCCGGTCGGACGTACTGCATGGTGTCATAGATCGCCGTCATCGCGGTGAACGAACCACCCGGCGAGTTGATGTACATGATGATGTCCCGGTCCGGGTCGGTGCCCTCCAGGGTCAGCAGCTGGGCCATCACGTCGTTGGCCGACGCGTCGTCCACCTGCACACCGAGGAAGATGATCCGGTCCTCGAAGAGCTTGTTGTACGGGTTCGACTCCTTGATCCCGTACGAGGTGCGCTCAACGAACGACGGCAGGACGTACCGGTTGTGCACCGGCGCGAACCCGGGCGGCATGGTCAAGTCAGTCATCGTCGCCTTCCTCAGTTACGGGTGCCGGCGCCGGTCGGGACCTGCGTCGCTCCGGTGATCACCCGGTCGATGAAACCGTAGTCGAGCCCTTCCGCCGCGGTGAACCACCGGTCGCGGTCGGAGTCCGCTTCGATCTGCGCCGAGTCCTGGCCGGTGTGGAACGCCACCCGCTCCTGGAACATCCGCTTGGTGTAGAGCATCTGCTCCGCCTGGATGGCGATGTCAGAGGCGGTGCCACCCATGCCACCGGACGGCTGGTGCATCATGATCCGCGCGTGCGGCAGGGCGTACCGCTTGCCCGGCGCACCGGCGCAGAGCAGCAGCTGGCCCATGGATGCCGCCATGCCCATCGCAATAGTGGCCACGTCGTTGCTGATGTACTGCATGGTGTCGTAGATCGCCATGCCGGAGTAGACCGACCCGCCGGGCGAGTTGATGTAGAGGTTGATGTCCCGCTCCGGGTCCTCCGCCGCGAGCAGCAGCAGCTGGGCGCAGATGCGGTTGGCCACCTGGTCGGTCACCTCGCTGCCCAGGAAGATGATCCGCTCCTTGAGCAACCGGTTGAAGACCGTGTCGTCGAGGTTGCCACTGAGTGAGTCACCGCCGCGGGCCTCGCTCACCCGGATGGGCATAGCTGGGATGTGCAGATCGGTCATGGCAGCCCTTCGCTCTCCGTGCGTCGTTAGGCCCGACATTAACCGTTGCGAACGGGCCGGGCGCCGTTCTCAGGGTGCTGTTCGCTTACAGCGCAGGGAGGCAGCGACACGCTGTCCCGGGGAATAACCACCGCGTTCCCCGTATGCCGCCCAGAGACGACAACGGCTGTCACCCGGCGTCGTCGACGCCGGGTGACAGCACGCGAACGTCACGCTCAGTGCTCGTGGTTGTGCTCGGCCTCGTTGGCGGCCTTGATCGCGTCCATGCTGATCGGGTTGCCAGCCGAGTCGTTCATCGTGATCCGCTCCATCACCAGACCGAGCGCCTTGCCCCGCCTCACGTCACCGTAGACCGCGCCGGCCGCGCCGGAGCGGGCCAGCTGGTCGTAGTACTGCTGGGGAGCCATCCCGGCCCGCTGGGCACGGTGCACGATCTCGTGACCGAACTCGTCATCGGTGACCTGGACGTTCTCGGCCTCTGCGAGAGTGTCCAGCAGCAGCTGGATCTTGACCGCCTTGGTGGCCGCCTCGGTCAGCTCAGCGTCGACGTCGGCCTCTGCCTTCTCCTCGGAGGCCAGGTAGTCCTCCCAGGAGGCGCCGATCCGCTCCAACTGGTCGGTCATCGCCTGCTTGCGATGCTCGACCTCCTCGGCGACCACACCTTCGGGCGCCGGCACCTCGGCCGCCTCGACCAGCTGGTCGAGCGCCTTGTCCCGGGCGGCGTAGATCTGCTCGAGCTGTTTGGACCGCTCGACCCGCTGACGCAGGTCGCCCCGGAGCTCGTCGAGGGAGTCGAACTCGCTGGCCATCTGCGCGAACGCGTCGTCCAGCTCCGGCAGCTGCTTCTCCTTGACCGTCCGCACGGTTACCGCGACGTCCGCGTCCCGACCGGCGAAGTCGCCGCCCACCAGCTGGGTGGTGAAGCTGGTCGACGCGTCGGCGGCCAGACCGACGAGCACCTCGTCCAGGCCCGGCAGCAGCTGCTTGCTGCCAACCTCGTGGGAGATGTTGGTGGCCGAACCGCCCGGCACTTCCTCGCCGTCGACCGTCGCGGCCAGGTCGATCTGCACGTAGTCGCCGTCGGCCGCCGGGCGGTCCACCGTCTTCAAGGTGGCGAACCGCTCCCGCAGGTTGCCGAGCTGGTCGTCGATCTCGCTGTCGTCGATCTGCAACTCGTCGACGGTCACCTCGATCGTGGCGAGGTCCGGCACGGTCAGCTGCGGGCGGACGTCCACCTCGGCGGTGAACTTCAGCGCCTCGCCGTCGGTGAAGTCGGTGATCTCCACCTCCGGACGGCCGAGGGTCTTGACCTCGTGCTCACGGACGGCGGCGAGGATGTTCTGCGGGATCGCCTCCTGCACGGCCTCGTTGAGGACCGTGCCCCGGCCGACCCGCTGGTCGATGACCGCCGCCGGCACCTTTCCCTTGCGGAAACCGGGGATGGTGACCTGCTGCGCGATCTCCCGGTACGCCTTCCGCAGGCTCGGTTCGAGCTCGACGAACGGCACCTCGATGGCGAGCCGGACCCGAGTCGGGCTCAAGGTCTCGACGGTGCTCTTCACAGGCGTACTCCTTGATGCATGTCAGTCTTTGTCGGGTCGTCACTGTCCGCCCGGGCCGCCCGTCCGGGACGGGCCACCCCTGCCGTACGGCATGGCACAGCCCATCGAGTGTAGGCATGCCGAAGTCCCGGACTACCCGCGCCCGGCGCCTGTGCCGGCGGTCTAACAGTCGGGGTGGCGGGATTTGAACCCACGGCCCCTCGCTCCCAAAGCGAGTGCGCTACCAAGCTGCGCCACACCCCGTGGCGACGATCAGTCTATGCCGTCGGCAAACCGCCACGCTGCCCGGTATCCCGCCAGGGCTCGGCACGGCCGCGACCGCCCGGCACGGCCCGACCACGAGCCAGGCCACAACCCGTCCGCTGCAAGGTCCGCGCGCAGGTTCCGCATCCTTCAGCGGTACGCAGACCCGCCGCCCGCCGCGTCAGCCGGTGATACCCCCGTGCGCCAGACCCACCACGACTTGTACGCTGGACACCGCGCCCCGCCCGACGGGGCGCACGCGGGCGTAGCTCAATGGTAGAGCCTCAGTCTTCCAAACTGATTACGCGAGTTCGATTCTCGTCGCCCGCTCCACACCCTCCGCCCCAGGTCAGCGGCGTTTCTCGCGACCGGAGCCAGCTCCCCGATCAGCCTTTGTTGATCTTGCGTGCCATCCGCGTGCCATTAGCCCCGGCCGGACCGTCAGCCGTGCCGTCCGGAGCACTCCCCTGGCGACCTGCTGGACGAGGGAGCCCGGCGGCGATCACCCGATCCATGCCGGCCGCGATCTCCCGATCCCGCTCGCTGTTGGCATGCTGGTAGATCAGCGCCGCCCGCATACTGGCGTGTCCCATCCGGGACATCAGGTCACGGGTGCTCGCCCCCGTTGCCGCCGCCAGGTTGTTGCCCGTGTGCCGCAGGTCGTGAAAGTGGAAGCCGGTCGGCATGCCGGCCGCAGCCAGTGCCGCCGACCACCGGACCGCGCGGCGGAAGTTGCCGGAACGCAGCACCGCGCCCTTGTCACCGGTGAACACCAACGCTTCCAGATCGTCGTCGACGAACGCCGCCAGGTGGTCGACGAGCGCCGACCGGGCAGCCGCCGGCAGCGCCACCACCCGGTTACCGGCCTCCGACTTCGGCGGACCGAACGCCAACCCGCCGTTGCGCAACACGGCGAGCTTGCGCGGTACGCGGATCGTGCCCGCGTCGGTGTCGACATCGCACCGGCGCAACGCGGCCAGCTCACCCCAGCGCAGCCCCGAGAACGCCGCGACGATGATCAACGCCGAGAACCGGGCCGGCATCGCTTCCGCGAGCGCGACAACCTGGACGACGGTCGCCACCGGCCGCTCAGGCGTGTGATAGCGGTCATAGCCAGGGATGCGGCACGGGTTCTGCCGGATCAGCTCATCTTCCTTCATGGCCGTGTTGAGCACAGCCCGCAACAGTGAGTACGCCTTGACCGCTTGCGGCTCGGAGACGCCGTCGCCGAGCAGCCGGGCACGCCAGTCCCGGATGGTCGCCGGCTTGATCGTGCCGAGTACGAGAGTGCCGAGGTACGGCCGGACGTACAGCCGGAACAGGTCCTCGTAGTTCTCCCGCGAACGCGGCTGGAGCCGACGTTGCGCGATCCAGCGCGAGCCGTACTCGCCGAGCTTGATGTCACCCGCTTCCGGCGCGCTCCACTCGCCACGGATGATCTCCGACTCGACGACGGTCAGCCACTTCGCCGCCTGCGGCTCGGTCGGGAACGTGTCGGGCGCCTTCCGCTCGACGCCGTCCGGGCCGAAGTACCGGGCCTGGTACCGCCCTGACGGCAACTTGCGGATGCTGCCGAACCGACGCCGGCCGGGCTTGTTCGCCATCAGGTCACCTCACCCAGGTAGTGACGCAGGTTCGCGCGGGTCAGCGTCGCGATCCGGTTCCGTTCGACGTACGCGGCCACCGCAGACTCTTCGAAGCGGACCAGGCGGCCAACCTTCACGTACTCGATCCGGCGGTCAGCGACCAGCCGGCGCACGAATCGCGGCGTTACCCGGAGGCGAGCGGCGACCTCCTCGGGGGTCACCAGCCTGTCTGCCATCCATGTCCTCCCGTTCACGATCAGGCTGCGAGGGTCAGGGGTTGAGGCGTTGCCGAAACAGCGCCGGAGGCGCGTTCTCGGGCGTTGGTGAGCGTGGTGCGCCAGCGGATGCGTTCGGAGACGGCCCGCAGGATGCGGTGTTGCAGGGGCGGGACGTCAGGGTCGTCGGGCCGGGCGAGTTCGAACCGGTAGCGGTCCGGGTTGTCGACCTGCGTGTCTGACTGCCCGCCCGACTGGCCGCCGTCGCTGTTGTCGGTGTCGGCCTGGTCGTCGTTGTCAGCGAGGTCCCCGGCGAGGATGGAACGGACCCAGGCCCGGTTGTCGGCGCGGTGGTCGGCCAGGGTCTTGCCGGACCACTGCCGGGAGACCAGCACCCGCCGGCCGGTGAAGCCGAGCGTCGCCCGCTGGTGAACCTTCCCGGTGCAGCGGCCGGGGGTGAGGCCGGGTTTGGCCTTGTCCGGCTGGACGCCGTAGAGCAGCCAGTTGGCGCAGGTCGGCGAGCACGGCAGCACCGACAGTTCGGCGTGGAGCCGGTCGAAGTGCGCCTTCTGTGGGTCGGAGCGTGGCCGGGCCTGGTCGGTCAGGTCCTTGGTGACGTACTTCGTGACGTAGCGGATGGAGCGTTCCGCGTCCTTCGTGCCCTGGTCGATACCGCGCGCGTCGATCCGACCCAGCCGGGCGACGTACGCGGGTGGGGTGCCGGGTTCCTCCAGCTCATCGAGCGCCTCGCCCCAGGTGGGTAGCGGCTCGCGGGTCTTCGGGTCGACGTAGGCCTGTTGGTCGACGTCCCACACCGGCGGTTTGTCGACCCGGTAGACGGGCTGGTCGAAGCGCGGCCACCACACCTGGTGATAGGTCGCGGCGGCGATCTGCTTCAACAGCTTGCGCGGCAGCGTGCCCCGAATGGCGAAGTGCGCGTGTGGGGCGAGACGGCGTTGCAGCTCGACGGCCCCGGCGTACTGGACGTTCCAGCCCGCCGCCCGACGCAGGTTCTGCCACCACCGGTCCAGGACGCGGGCGAAGTGGATCGAGTCGACCGCCGCCCGCCGGTAGTCGTAGCTGTCCGGATCCACCGGCGTGCTCAGCACCGGGTCGTGTGGTTGGTGGCGTTGCCCGCACTCGCACGGCACCACGTAGCCGCCGCGCCGAAAGTGCGAGTGCACCGGGCCGTGACTGTCGAGGGTGAGCGTGAGCAGCATCGACGGCCGATACGTCTTGCCCTGCCGGCCGGTGAAGGCCCGGCCGACCGTACGCGGGTCGACGGGCAGCCGGGGCAGGTCCGGGGTGTCCTGGCGTCGGCGGGTCGACCGGCGACGCCGAGGCCGCTCATCCCGCTCGGTCGGGGTCAACCGGCCGCGAAGGTTCGATTCCGCCAACGCCTCATCAACCTCGACGATCGCCGCGTCCAGGTCGGCGACCTGCGCCGCCCGCGCATCCGGATGCATCGGCTCATAGGCCAAGGCGTGGCGTTCGAACTCGAGGTGCGCCCGCAGCCGGACCAGCGACAGCACGTCCTCACCCGGCTTGTCCGGGCGGACGGCCGGTTCGTCGGCCAGGTGCCAGCCCTCCCGGATCTGCTGAATCCGTAGCCGTCGGCCGCGTTCCGCGCACGGCTTGCACTTCGCCGCCAACGTGGCCCCGCAGGGCACTTCGACGACATCGGTACGTCCGGTCACGGTGTCGGTGCGGCGCAGCACCACCGGCCGCACACACACCTGATGCTGCTCCGCCAGCTGCCGCAGGGCGTCCTTGGCCAAGGGTTGACGCATCCGGGCCGCCCGCGACCCCGGACGCGGCACCACCGACAGCGGCGATGGCGCGTTGTCCGGGGTCGCGGCGCCCACACCCGCCGCCGGCCGGTTCGCGGGTTCGTGGTGTGTCACTGGTCAGCCTCCACACCGGTCACCGTCGAGCCGTTGCGGGTCGGGAACCCCGCGAGCGGTACGGGCACCACACCCCGACGCACACCAGAGGCCGGGCGGACCGGTTCGACCATCGCCGCCTGGTCGACGGGCCGGGACGGCTGGTCGAGCACGACCGGGGCAGCGTCGTCGGTGTCGACCTGGTCGACGGCAGCCGCCGAGGGATTGCCCGGCTGGTCGACGCCGGCCGGGACCGGGGCGGGGGTGGCGGGTTTGGTGGACAGGACGAGCTTCGACAGGCCCAGGAACGCCAACGCCGGCACCGCCGACAGCAACCAGCCCGAGATCCCCGGCTTGGCGACCGCCAACTGTGCGGCCAGGGACAGGCAGACCGCGCAGACAAGCAGGAACATCGGATAGCCGACCGGCCCACCCGTGCGACGTCGCCGCCGGATCGTTAGCAACGCGGCGAGGGGGATCAGTTCGGAGATCGCGGCGTTGGCCCAGCCGAACCACTCCCCGTGCCCGCTGGGGAGTTGTCCATCGTCCAGTCGTGGACGTGGGTGAACGACGCAGCCCCGGCCAGGCTGCCGACGACGAGCAGGATCAGCACCAGGACGACGCCTTCCGCCCGCTCCGCGCGGGTCGGACCGCTGGTCGACGCCATCACGCCACCACCCCCGGCACGTCGCCACCGGTGTCGGTGTCGTCGAGGTGGCGGTAGGTCCGGCCCAGCCCGCGAATGTCGTCGTCGGACAGATAGGCGAAGCGGACCCGGACGGGTTCCCGCACACCGTCGAGGACGACGTAGCCGACCCCCGGCAGCGTCTCCGGAATCCGGTCACACACCGCACCCCGGTCACGGGCACCGTCGCCGAGGACCATGTCAGCCTGCTCCGGCTCGGTCATCCGCAACGCGATCCGGGTCGGGAACAGGTCCCGGAACGGCAGCACGTCCTTACGCGGGTCCTGCAACGCCGCCACCACATGCACACCCACCGCCCGGCCCTGCGACAACAACAGACCCAGCGCCTCTTTGATGCGGTCGCGGACCTTGCGGTCAGTCAGATAGGCGGTCAACGCCGCCAACTCGTCAACCACCACGACGATCAACGGCTCATCCCGACTCGGCGTGTGCTGCCGGGTCACCCCGCGCAGCCGGTCTGCCCGCAGCCGCATGCGTTTCACCGCCTCCTCCAGGACACCGGCCATGGTGTCCGGGTCCTGGTAGCAGAACCGGGCGAACAGCGGCAGTCCGGCGGCCAGTTCCATGCCGCCCTTCGGGTCGAACACCCACAGCTCCACCAGACCGGAACGGACGCCGCCGGCCAACGCGGAGATCAGCGACCAGATCACCGACCCCTTGCCGGAGTTCGTCGCCCCCGCGACCAGCACATGCGACCCGGCCAGCCGCAGCCGGTACGGCTCCCCGCCCTCCTGAACGCCGAGGGGCAGGCCGAACAGGTCGGGTACGACCGGGACCGGCAGCGGCGCCACCACCCCGGCGAGCGGATCGCGGCGGGTGAACCGCACCGCCACCAGATCCGGCCGCACACAGCCCGACGCTCGTGCTTCGCGCTGGTGGAAGCCGTGCGCCAACTGGTCGGCGTTACGTGCCCAGTCATCCGGCACCTGACCCGGCAGCATCCGCACCGTCACCGTGTCCCCGAACCGATCCGACACCACTCGGACCAGACGGGGCACATACCGGACCCCGTCGAAGATCACCGCCAACCCGCAGGTGGCGGTGACCGCGACCCAACGACGCCGGTACACCCACAACCGACGCCACCGCCCCACCAGCGGATACCAGCCGAACCGCCACCACGACCCCGGATGCACCCGCCACCACACCACACACGAGGCCACCAGGCCGGAGGCGACGGCGGCCAGGACCAGCGGCCCGTACTCCAGATGGACCCACCCGGCCGCGACGGTCGGGCCGGAGATCCACCAGTACCGAACCGCCAACACCGTCAGCCGGACCAGGCCACGGGCCAGCCACCACAGCAGGAGCAGCCAGCCCGGCATCCGCCACGACGGCAGCCGCACATTCATCGGCGCGACCGGGACCTTCTCCCCCGGAATGATGTTGATCAACGGCATGACGACGTCACCGCCCCGACCAACGGACCGGACGACCCAGCGTCGCCATACAGGTCCGGCACGCCATGTGCAGCAGATCGAACCGACGCGGACGCACCCACCGCCCACAACGCGGACACCGGATCTCATCCACCAACGCCGGCAGATCCCGCAGCCCCATCACCCGGCGGGCCACCGCCAGCCAGGACCACAACACACCAGCGAGCAGACGACGACGCCACCTCACGCCGACCACCCCCGGCGGATGCGGTTCGCCTGCTCCCGGGCGATCTCCGCCAGGTCGGACGCCTCACCGGCGACATCCGGCGACGACGACTCGGCCGCAGCCCGGCCGAACAGGTCGGCCTTCCGGTCGTACCAGGCAGCCCGCTCCTCGGCGGACGCCCGCCAGGTCGGCCGGCTGTTCAGCAGCGCCGCCAGCTCAGCGGCGAACGATCGCGTTCCGTCAGCCACGGTCGTCACCGCCCGCCGGCTGGTCGAGGAAGACGACGAGCGCGCAGGCGTCGCAGATGAGCACGTGCGGCGGCATCGCGGCCAGGTCGTCGCAGATCTCGCAGTGCCGCCAGACCTCACGGCGGCGCGGCGTGTCCGGGTCGAGGTTCATTAGCATGGGCGTCACAGCCCGGCCCCCTTTCACGAGGGGTTGAAGGGTTGGGAGCGCGGGACGGGCCGGGACTCTTGGCGGGGAAACGGCCCGCCCCGCGTGAAAGAGGGAGCGGTCAGGCAACGGCGGGAGCGAGAGCCGAAGCCGGCTGCATACCGGTCGCCCGCAGCGAGTACGCCATCCGCGCCCGGCACTGACCCGACGCCCGACACCGGTGCGAATCCACATACGGGGTCAGGGTCAACCCGTCGAACTCCACCGCCGGCGGATACCCCGGCACCGTCGACGACGGCGGCACCGGACGCTGCCCGGCAACGATCTTCACCTTGACCTCAGTGGACCGACCGAACTTGCCCGCCTCAGCGTCCAGATCCAGCACCCGGACCACCCAGACCCGCTCACCGGTCTCCTTGTCCCGCGCCTGGTTGTCCGCCTCGCCACGCCGGTCGAAGTCGACCTGAGCATCGACGCCGAGGAACAGCGCACCGGCGGGGAACACGTACTCGAACGGGACCGGGACCTTGATCGACGCAGGAACCACAGCAGATACCTCCGAGGGGAAAAGAGACCGAACCCAACAAGCCGGCAAGTTGACTTGTTAGGTAGATCGAAGGTAGCTCCCGCAAACTCGACTTGTCAAGTGATCCAGTGAGCGCGACGTCTACCCCCTCGACTGTGGTCAGTCGAGGGGGTAGACGTCTTCCAGGTCGTGACGGGAAGCGGGAAACAGCACGTCGACCGCGAGCAGCGGGGTTGCCGTGCGGTCGCAGATGGACAGCAGCGCGGTTACCACCGGGTCGGTCGGGCTCACCTTCAACAGGGACGCTTCGTCGTCGCGGGGCAGCCGGGCCGAGATCCGCTCGGCGACGTGATCGAACTTGACGCCCTTGCGCGCCGTCAGGTGCCGCAGCAGCCCATCGGACAGCGGAGCCGTTCCGCCCACGTCCGTACCCGCAGCGAGATCAACGGGAAGGTACGCGGTCGCCAGCTCCACCGGCCCCAGGTCGTCAACCGTGACCAGCCGACGACGTGCGACGACCGGCGTTCCCGGTTCGATATCGAGCGCGGAGGCCGCCCGAGGTAGCGCCGGGATGACCTCGGCCGCTAGGACGGTGGAGCTGGCCGGTTCCGGCTGGTCGAGCGCGGCGTACCGATCACGGGCCGCTCTGGTGAACGCGCCCCCGGGACGGCCGATGACGAACCGGCCCTTGCCCTGATGGGACTCGATCCAGCCGTCCTGGCGCAGCATGTCCAGCGCCCGCACGACGATCGGCCGGGACGCGCCGAACTCCCGTATCAGCTCGGTTTCACTCGGGAGCATCGCACCGGGCGGATAGGTGCCGTCGCCGATGCGCTGCTGCATCGCGTTGACGATCACCACGTACTTGGGTTGCGCGACTTCGATCGGCACCCAACCCACCCCCAAGACGACAACTCAGCTTGTCAAGAGGCTATCCAGGTAGGCGATGATCTGTCCATCACCGCCGGGTGCCTCACGTCCGGCCGTTCGGCCAGCGTCGCGGCAGGTGGCCATGCCGGCCGAACACCCGCAGTGCGGTCCGCCGCCGATCGCAGCCCAACATGCCGCACCCCGGACACCGACCATCACGGTCAGGTCCGGGGTGCCGGTCAAGCAGCCGTTGCGCCGCCCGGAGCTGGTCGAGGACGGACGCCGGTCGCACCATCGGTCAGCGCGGCCCAGTAGCAAGTAGGGAAGCCCGCGCCATCACCAACGCGTGATCACCCCACGTGCCGTCACCGTTGAGCTTGACGCCCTCCAGCCAGATCCACTTGTCACTCTCCGGCCGGTTCGTGATCAGCCGTACGCCGGTCAGCCGCATCGCGACCGGGCCATCCGCCGGCCGGTACCGATCCCTCGGTTGTAGCCGGATCGTGTCACCGAGCTTGACCCGGATATCGAACGCCACGGGTTGCCTCCATCCTCGCCGCCACCGGCGGCGGTCCCGCCGCCGGTCTCCTCACCTGTTTCGCCGGTCGCCGGTCCCGGCTGGACAGCAGGCGCAGCCCGTCCCGCTGGACGAACACCTCACGCCGCTCGACCGCATCGCCGTGCCGGTCCAGGACGTACCCGGTCAGCCAGCACCAGCCCTCGTAGGTCGGTTTCCGGCACACCGCCGTCACCCGCAGGATCACCGCCCGGCTACCGGCGAACTGCACCGACGCCCGCCCGGCGATGTGCACCACGTCCCCGACTTCCGGATCCACCATCGATGTCCCCCCCGGTTGGATTGGATGGGCGCCGAGCCGGGCGGGGATCAGCAGTCCCCGGCAGCCCGCGTCGTTCTGCCGGTCGGGCGAGGAACCACCTACCCGGCACCCGGCCCGGCACCCTGTCTGAGTCACCTGGTGGCCGGAGCGCTCCCAGGTGTGCCGCCGGCCGTGCCCTGCCCGCCGCAGTCCGGACAGGTCCGCCGCTGCAACCGATGCGGATCGCCCGGAGCCCGCAGCGCCCGACGCGGAGAAGCCAGCTTCCAGCCCCGCCCCTCACACGCCGGACACCCCGAGCCGACCGACCCGGACGGCGCAGGATCGGGTGTGCCCGTGTCGGACTGGCAACGCACGATCGGGACCCGGCCCCCGGCGAACACCGCCGCGCCGACACCGACCAGCCGAGGCGCGATCAACAGCCCGCCGCCAGTCGGGCAGACCCCGCCCGATCCCGTCCGAGATAGCCTCACGTCATCCTGCGTAGCAATCCGTAACCGGTTCACGACAAGAATCGTGTACCGGTCCAACAGGACAGATCGAGGACCCGGCCCGGCACATCAGACGGACCTCAACAGGACCCCATCAGGACATGGCTTGCCGTCCGGACATCAACCGGACCAGCCTTGACAGCAGAGCCCCACCGTCCAGGAAGGCACACCGGATGGCACCACCACGGCGCGAACCCCGAACCGTGCTGGAGTACCTCATCCAGCACAGCGACCGCACCTACGAAGAACTCGCCGACGAGTTCACCCGCCACGACCCCCACGCCGTGATCAGCGCCCGCCACCTCGGCCGCCTCGCCCGAGGCGAACGCGACCTCACCGGCGCCAACCCCGCCACCCGCCGCGCCCTACAAGCCATGTTCGGCCGACCCGTCGACGAACTCCAACGCCCCTGGACCGGCAACCACCCCGCACTACCCGCGCAGCGCACCCCGATCACCCCTCAGCCGCTGCCCGGCACCGGAACCGAAAGGAACCTCCTCGCCATGGCCGCCGAACGCGCCCGCCGCTACGCCCTGCTCGCCGCCGAAGCCACCACCCCCGCCGCCATCACCAGCCTCGCCGAAGACGTACAACGCCTCGCCCTGGCCTACCCGCAGCAGCCCGTCAGCCACATCATCGGCGACCTCGCCGAAACCCAAGACAGCCTGTTCACCCTCCTGGAACGCCGCCAACCCCCCGCCCAGTCACGAGACCTGCACTTCCTCGCCGGCATCACCAGCGGCCTACTCGCCAAGGTCTCCCACGACCTGGCCGACCCACACTCGGCGATGCTGCAAGCCCGCACCGCCGTACTCTGCGCCGACCAGGCTGGACACCCCGGACTGCAAGCCTGGCTCCGCGGCCTGCAATCCCTCGTCTCCTACTGGGCTGGCCGCTACGCCGAAGCCGTCCGCTACGCCAACACCGGCGCCCAGTACGCCCAGCAGACCGGCGGCACCACCTCCGTTTGGCTCCCGATCAGCGCCGCCCGCGCGTACGCCGCCCTCGGCAACGCCGAACAGGCCAAAGCCGCCATCACCGAAGCCGAACAGGCGTGGACCCGCGTCCAGCCCGACGAGATGGACGAGATGGGCGGCATCTGCACCTTCTCCCACCCGCGCACCCTCTACTACGCAGCCGACGCCCTCGCCTGGCTACCCGAGGAAGCCGCCACCGCCGAGGAGTACGCCGCCCAGGCCGTCGCCGCCTACGCCGACCCCCACGACCCCGCATGGGCCTTCGGCGACCAGGCCGGCAGCCACGCCGACCTCGCCATCGCCCGCGTCGCCGGCCGGGACCTCGACGCCGCCGCCGACGCCATCGCACCCGTGCTGGAGCTACCCGCCGAACAGCGCATCAACGGCATCATCCACTCCGTCCGCCGCGTGCACCAGGCCATCACCCGCGCCGGATACGCCACCGACGCCCGCGACCTGGTCGACGGCATCGAACACTTCACCCACACCCCCGCCAACGCCCTCCCCCGGTAAGGCACCATCAGCGACATGGACCCGATCCACCTCACCGGCCGACTCGTCGACCTGCGCGACTTCCGCACCAGCGACATCCCCGACGCCGCCGGAATCGTCGGCGACCAACGCGTCACCAGCTGGCTGTCCTTCGACGCCCGCGACCAGGACCAGACCGCCGCCATGATCGAAGGCGCGATCAGCCGGGCGCAGGCCGAGCCGCGCACCGAGTACTACCTAGCCGTCGTCGACAAGCAGGACCGGATGATCGGGTTCGGCCGCCTCGGACTCGGCGGCGTCCAGGCCGCCAAACTCGGCTACGCCATCCACGCCGACCACTGGGGCCACGGCTACGCTACCGACGCCGCCCACACCCTCATCACCTATGGCTTCGGACCACTCGGACTACACCGGATCACCGCCGCCATCGGACCCGACAACGCCGCATCCGTCGCCGTCGTCAAGCGGCTCGGGATGACCTACGAAGGCCGCCTACGCGACCACGTCCACACCAACGGCGCATGGCGAGACTCCCTGCTCTACTCCATCCTCGCCCCAGAGTGGACATCGCAGGCAGACCAGCCGTAACACCGGTCGGGCACGAGGACCAGGACCAGCGGACGCAAGATCACCCGCAGTCCCTACGCCGGTACCATCACGGCATGCGAGACGACCCCACCCCGGACCCTCACCCGGACCCCGAACGCCTCGCCGCCCACGCCGCCGCCATCCGCGCCGCCGCCGCCGAACTCCTCACCCGCGTCCACGAATGGCGCAACTCCCCACACTGGCAAGACACCCCCACCAACCAACACCGCTACCGCACCACGGTCGACGCCTGCTCGCAGCTCGACGCGCTACCCAACCCGGCCACGCCCGACCACCTCGCCAACATGGCCGCCACCATCCGACCCGCATCCACAGTCTGGCTCCCCAGCCGCCCAGGACCCCAACAGGCAATCCACGCAGCAGCAGAACGTCTATCGACAGAGGCCGTACGCGTGAGAACTCCTGACCGGCCGCAGACACCGTAAGCGGTTTCTGTATAGTTGCAAGGCAATCAGCAGCGAGTCGCAGGCACCCACCGCCACCTAGAAGCAAGCGTCGACGGAATCGCTTTGATCGCCCCCTTAGTAGCGCATTACGGCGTGACCAACTAAGCCGGCATTGGACCACTCAAGTACTCAAAGCAGATTTTACCGAATTCCGTCACGGACCAGACGGGGTCCGAACCACCATCCGGCGCCGTTGCCGCAAGTCCACCGCCATTCACAATACCGTGACGCTCAAGGCCCGCCATTATTGGCGTAAGGCCGGCAGCAAAAGACGGAAATCTGACCTTGAGCCCAGACAGTGGCCAAGCATCATCGACGAACCTCTCAGAAGTGAGGCGGACTGGATCGTCATTAACCATCGCAGATAGAACCCTCACATGCGCCGGCTCCAAGTCCTCCAATGCAGCCACAATGACGATGGCAAGATCCAGCTTATCATCGTCTCCCAAGGTATTACGGAGAACTCGAGATAGCGCATCGACCTTATTCTTGACCATCGAACTGTAGGCAGCTTGAATAGCGCTAGTGAAAAGCATTGTTCGGTCATCCCTGGCGCTCGCCCATGCCGTAAATTCTTCGGCCGAAAGTCCAGTTACCTCCATGGCCACCTCAGCCAGGATCTCCGCATTCCGAAGACCACGTCGTTCCCGGATGGATACCAACTCCACCACTGGTTTGATGGCACCCGCAATCAACGCGCCAGCTGGCCCTGCTATGGCGAGGCCGAGTCCGACCGCGCCCACCTCGATGGCCGAACGGGTAGCAACCCGCTTCACCTTATCAGCATCAACCATAATCACCTCTCGTGACTCAATTCCGTTGAGATCCTGACCGATAGGAGTTTATGTATGACTTTAGGGTCGCACTGAAATGGCCCGCCCAGCCCGCTGGGTACCCACGGCCCCGGCGTTGTTCCTCTATGCCTGATTTGATCACGGTTTGTTAGATGCGGTAGACGGCGAAG
>NZ_JBHMIM010000086.1:0-19474 GCF_048060115.1 Micromonospora sp. LOL_023 | reverse complement strand
CTTCGCCGTCTACCGCATCTAACAAACCGTGATCAAATCAGGCATAGAGGAACAACGCCGGGGCCGTGCGGTTTGGCTGAGACCGTAGGCGTCTTGGTGGCGATGGCCCGTGCGGTGTTCTCGACCCACACGGCGTCGCCGGGCGCGTCCATCGGCTTGGCCGCCTTCATCCGCTCCGGCGTCCAGTACGCCAGCACCGCCGGGTCACCGCCGGTGCGCTCGAACGACTGCAACTGCGCGGGCGTGTAGGTGCGGGCGGCCTTGTCGCCGGGCAGCCGCACCGGGGCCAGCGAGCTGCTGGTGGCCAAATCGGAGCCGGCGACCATGGTGGGCTTGGTGTTCACCTCGGCCGGAGCGGCGACGGCTCCGGTGACGGTCAGGACTGGCGCGACGACGACGGCCAGTGCGATGACACCCAGGCGCCGAGCGCCCCGGGCAAGATGGATTCTTCCGGACATGACCATACGGCCAACTCCTCGTTGTCGAGCAACCGCATCCGGTTGCCTCCGAAATCCACGCACCGCGCCGGCCCTGTCGCCAAAAGTCACGCCCTCGACCAGCCAGCTCGGGACAGACTCCCTCAGCAAAGGATCTGCACGGCTGACTGATCCGGATGCAGAATCCTCCGCCGGAGACCATCGCATCGCAAGCGAAGGATCCGACATCGTGAGCTATGTGCGTCGACAGGTCGTCCTACCTAGCTACGTCCGCCACGGCTGGTGGAACCCACAATCTTCATCGTCAATGGACTATTTCTGTTCGTCAACCCCGAGCTTCCAGGAGTCCGCCAGATGATGTTGTGGCAACCATGGATGCGCAGGCTGAGCCCTTCGAGTCGAATTCTTGTCACTTCTCGACCAAGGGAAGCCGCCTCCTTCGATATTGCCGCTATCGTCAGCCTTGGGTCATCTGTGTGGATACCTCGAGTTGCGCCGGAGAAGGCCTGAGTTCTGGATGGCTCCTATCAGGCGGGCGCAACCGGTTGTCGTGCATGGCCTACCACCGCAGCCGCCACTGCGGGCGTGACGACACAGCCGCGCCGACCCCCGCAGCACCGAGGACGGTCGCGTTCGGCACATCAGGCAGGGTTGGGGCAGTTGCATCGGCTATGTGGCGCGAGTTCGGCGGTGCGCCGATGCCGGATGGTGTGGGCGCGACGGTCGACCTGTCGCAGTGGTCAGCGGTCAGCCGGCAGATCAGTTCGGCAACCTCGGCCGCGTCTGAATGGCCCGCTGGCTGGCGTGCTCGTCATAGACGAGTGTGCCCGCTGGGGCGGCAGCCTGATCCGACCGCACACGGCCCGCGCCGGCAAGGTGCACTCTCGACTGTCAGCCGGTCGGCCCATAACGGGCTGTGCCGCCTAGCGAGCAGGATGACCGGGTGAAGGCGTTCGTGGGGGTCACCGACGGCGAGTGGCGCAGCTTCCTCGCCGCCCGACCGCAGATCAACGAGGTCAACTTCTGGCGGCCCGGCGGCGGCAGCTTCAAGACCCTCACCCCGGGCGAGCCGTTCTTCTTCAAGAGCCGCTATCCGCACAACCGGATCGTCGGCGGCGGCTTCTTCAGCGGGTTCGCGAAGCTGCGGCTCTCGGAAGCCTGGGGACTGTTCGGCGAGGCCAACGGCGCGGGCTCCCTCGCCGACATGGCCCGCGACATCGGCAAGTACCACAAGGATCCGATCGGCCCCGGCGAGGACCCGGTGATCGGCTGCATCTTCATCCGCGACACGGTCTTCTTCCCCGAGGGTCGGCAGCCGGAGCCGCCGCCGGAGTTCTCGCCGAACCTCACCCAGGGCAAAACCTACGACCTGTCGTCGGGCAAGCACTTCGACTACTTCGAGCAGCTGACGAAGCTGCTGCTCGGCAGCGAGGTGCGGGTCGACCCGGAAGGCACCTGGCACCGGCCGGGTCCGGTGTTCGGCGACCCCCGTCTCCGGCCGCAGCGCCTCGGGCAGCAGTCGTTCAAGGCGGTCGTCCTCGACACCTACTCCCGGCGCTGCGCGATCACCGACAGCAAGCTGCGGCCGGCATTGCAGGCCGCGCACATCCGCCCGGTGGCCGCCGGCGGCGAGCACCGCATCGACAACGGCATGCTGCTGCGGGCCGACGTACACATCCTCTTCGACCAGGGCTACCTGGGCGTCGACCCGAAGCACCGGCTGCTCGTCAGCCGACGCCTGCGCGACGACTTCGGCAACGGCGAACAGTTCTACGCCCGCGCCGGCACCCAGATCGCCGTACCCGAGCAGAAGGCCCGCCGCCCCGACCACGACCTGCTCGAATGGCACACTGACACGGTCTTCCAGCACTGATACTGCAGCCGCACCCGGCAGTCTGTCCCATGGTCCGTGCACCGGGTGCCTACCGGAGGTCATGGCTCCCGTTGCTCACTCGCTGTACGGTCAGGGTAGCTGAGACGGTCCGATGGGGAGGATGCCGGATGTCCGAGACGATCGCCAAGGTCGAGCAGGCGAAGCAGAAGCTGGCCGAGGCGGCGGCGCTGACGCAGAGCGCGATCGAGTCCAGCCGTGGCTACGCCGCGAGCTTCTGACCGGCTGGGAGAATCCCCTGATGTCGACTGTGATCGTGCCCGCCGGGCTGAGTATGGGTCCCCGCTACCGGTACGTCCGCCCACCGGACCCGACACCGGAGTGCTACGAGGTGCATCTCGGTGACGACCTGGTCGAGCTGACCGAGACCGAGGCCGCCGTCTGGGCCGCCGCCTTCCTCTACCCGGACCAGCACGCGAAGCTCACGGTCAACCGCGATTCCCTGGTACGCATGCTGGAGACCGCGCCGAAGCCGGAGCAGCACGCCGCACGCTACGTCGACGATCTGATCGCCCGCGGCCTACTCGTCGAGTTCGACCCCGACGGCGACCTGCAACCGGTCTTCAGCCGCCACAAGCTGCTCCCCCTCGCCCAAGGCCTCGGCACCACGCCCGAGGAACCCGACCTGCATCGCATCGGCATCGGCGACAAGGCGGCGGTCGCGGTACCCATCCAGGTCTACACCCAGTGGTCGTACGCCTTCCTGCACGCCAACTTGTGGGACGCGTGCGCCTTCTACGCCGACCAGTCGGAGGAGGAAGCCGCCGGCGAGAAGCTGCTGGAACTGACGGCAGCGGGGGTAGCCCGCGACGTCGCGATCAACCTCCCGATGATGGTCGTCACCGGGTGCGCCTTCTTTGATCCGGTCGTCCAGACATGAGGTATGGCCGGAAGCAGCGCAAGGGCCAGCAGCAGGCCGAGACCTTCGGCCAGCAGTTCCGCCGGGAGTTCTCAAAGGAGTCGCTCGGCAAGTTGGCCGAGTTGGGCGGTGCCGCCGTCGGCATGTTGCTGGGGCTGGCCTCGACGAAGGCCGGTCTCCCCGTGCCGTCGTCGACAGCGGCGACCGGTGGCGCGATCGCGGGCGCGATGCTCGGGATACTGGGCAAGTCCGCCGCCGGTACGGCCGTGGACCGCATGATGAGCCGGAAGGCCGACGAGGGCAAGCAAGAGCCATCGGGCGGCAAGCCGCCAACAGCGATTCCGGGTACGGGTGAGCCGAAGAAGGTCCTTCGGGCGGTCGATCCCGCGAGACGGGAGCCGCGACACGCACCACCACCACACCGGCCGCGCCGGCTGACCCAACCCCGAGCAGGGTCGGAGGTAGGGCCGACCGCCGGATACATCGGGCGGCTCCGGCAGATCCTCGACGAGATCGAAACCCAGCAAGCGAAGCTGGCGAACGTGGCCAACGCGATGCGGGCGAGCCAGCTCGGCCTGGCGCAACTGCTTGCCGGTGGGCGGCAGGACCGCACGCAGGAGATCTACACCTGGGCCGAACTGTCCCGCACCAACATCGAAGAAGCCGCCGTCCTCACCCACCAGGCCCAGGAGAGCCTGAAGGGATATCTGTCCAACCTGTAGCTCGGACGAGTAGCGCCCGGATCGCGGCAAGAACGGATCTCGCTGTACCGCCCCGACACCTTCAACCGCCGAAGCGGCGCGTAGCGGCAGGTTCAAATTCGGACGCCCGCGATCGGCGACGCTGCTTCGAGTGGAGGGCTCGGGCACGTTATTGGCACGAATAAGCGTACCTGAGCCCTCCACTCGACGGCGGACCGAGAGTCGACGGACCGAGGTGCGCGCTTCTCGGCAGGAGCGGACGCCGTAACCCCGTAGCAGGCCAAGGATCAGGCGTTGTCCGATCGATCGGCGACGAACACGCCGAGGCCCTGCCTGCCGACGAGTTCGCCGGACTCGATCATCGAGTCGACGGCTCGACGTACGGTGGCCGAAGTTGTCGAGTACTGATCCATGAGCTTCCGAGTCGTCGGAATCCGGTCGCCCGGCTTCAACAGCCCTGCTTTGACCTGCGCACGGAGGCCATCACGGATCGATTTCCAAAGGGACACGGCGTAAGTCATGATCCGAGGTCACCACTCCAAGCACCCGAGTAGACGGGCAACGAACCCAGCGTAGCCAAGACCACGGCCAGTTAGGCGGTTCGCAGATACAAACGTGGGCTTCCAGCTACGACCCACCGGTGGCCTCGTTGGCATCGACGACGAAGACACCGACACCGGGTACACCGACGACCAGGCCTTCGGCCTTGAGCGCGATCATGGCGTTGCGGACGACGATCGCCGACACGTTGTGTTCGGCGCAGAGCTGCGACGTCGACGGCAGCTTCGCGCCCGGCGACAACTCGCCGGTCTCGATCTGCTTGCGGATGTGGACGAGGAGGCCTACCCACTTGGCGCTCGGCGGCATCGCCGGCCCTCCCCTGATCAGCGCTGTCGCCAACTGGGCCGGTAGCGGCCGACCCATCAGGCCACCGTCAATACCCCGCCCGCTGCAAGAGTCCGAAGCCCACCTTATCGATCGGCAGGGGTCAGACCTGCGTCTCGTTCGGGTCGGCGACGAAGACGCCGACACCTGGCACGCCTTCGACGACGCGCTCGACCTTCAGCGTGTTGATCGCTTGTCGGACGACGATGGCCGAGACGCCGTGCTCACGGCCAAGCTCGCTGGTCGATGGCAGCTTGTCGCCTGGAGCAAGCTCTCCGGTGGCAATCTTGGCGCGGATGCCGTCGGCAATCTGCGCCCACTTCGGTTTGGCGGGCATTGTCTACTCCCAGATCTGCACCTCACATTCGACCATGAATCAGTGGGTATGGCAAGTGATGACCTGCGAACTTGCTCGTACATCACTTGTTATATACGATGACCGAGCAACCCGCTCCCAGGTCTGCAAACCCGGAGCCAGTTGCGCCGCAAAGAGCCCGGTCGGCCGGCGCCGCCTGTCGGTCGGCCGGGTGCGTCAACCTGCCCGCCACCTGCGACAACAGTCGCATCAGCGGCGGGTGCCATCTCCACGCGTACGGGAGGCAACGTCCGGTGACACCCGACCCCCGCCCCACCCCGAACGTCCCACCACCACCCACCCGGCTACGCCCGGCCGGCAACCAGCGATCCGCGACCTACTACACCCGGTACGCCCGCGCCCGCGTCGTCGAGGCGCAACGCACCATCGACAGTCACACGACCTCGGCGTACACCGGCTGTTGTCTCGGCTGTGGACGGCCCGGACCGTGCGCGGACCTGGCCGAAGCCGAAGCGACGATGCGCCGCTACAACCGGCTGCCGTTCCGCCGCCCCGGCGCGACCCTGCTCGACCCAGGCCGGGTCGCCGACGCCCCCGACCGGCCCCGGTTCTCCTGGCTGGGCAGGTCGGCATGAGCGCCCGGGAGTACGCCGCCGACGCCGCGGCCCTGCAGGTCGCCGCCGACACGATCGGCGCACTGCGGGCGGTCTGCCTGGCCCTGGAGACCGCCGTCACCCACGTCACCGAGCAGCTCGGCGACGCCCACACGCTCGCCCCGGACGCCCGGCTCACCGTCGACCGCTACGAGGAAGCCCTGCACCAGGCGTGGGAGGCGTACGGCGAAGTCTTCGACGCCGTCACCGTCGCCCGGCCGCAGCTGCCCGGCAGCCGCCCGGTCGGCGTCGCCGCCATCATGCGCGGCCTGCGGACCGCCCGCGAGCACGCCGGCCACGCCGCCGGCACCACCGGCGACGCCCGGCCACGGGTGCTGGCCGCCGCCGACCGCCTGGCCCGCAGCGACGACCCGTACGCCCAGGCCGCCGCCGCCCGGCTGCGCACCGCCCTGGCCCGTCTCGACCAGCTCAGCGGCAGCCTCGGCGTCGGCACCGGCGCCCTCGACCGCTACTTCAACGCCCTCGCCAACGGCTACGACCCGCCGCAGCAGCGGCTGCGCCGGCTGGCCGCACGCCGCCCGCTCACCAGCACCCCACCCGCCACCACCGACGCCGACGGCGATCCGCCCGGCGACGGTGCCGACTCCGCCGCACGGCAGCCACCGACCGAGGTACGCGGCCTCGCCGCCCGTACCGCCGCGTCGCTGGTCGCCGCCGGCCGCCACCACGTCAGGTTCCGCACCTTCTGGCAGCTCGTCCGCCACCACATCTGGCAAGACGCCTTCCACACCTGGAGGAGCCGGTGACCAGCGCACCCACCGCCGCCCTGACCTACCTGGTTGCCGGACAGACCGGCGCACACGAACGGCAACTCGCCCGCTTCGACGACGACCAGTGGCAGGAATACCTTGACCTGCTCAGCGGGCTGTTCGTGCTCACCGTGGACCGACGCTTCCGGCCCGGTGACCCGGCCGCGGTGATCCGCTTCGTCGCCAGCGTCCGGGAACGCTTCGACCCGGCCGGCACCGCCATCGACCCGACCGTGGCCGAAACCCTGCTGTACGCCGCCCTCGGCCAGCACGACACCCTGCCCGCCACCGCCGAGACCATCACCGCGCAGACACTGCTTGTCGTCGCCCTGGTCACCGACGAAGGGCTCAGCCCGGCCGGCCTGGCCGACCTGATCGACGACACCACCACGATGATCGCCCTGCACACCACGCCGGCCGAGCCGCAGCGGCCACAGGATGCCGTCGACATCCGGCCCGGCGAGGAAGCCGACCCGCCGACACCCGACAGCACTGCAGGAGACGACCGCCCGACCGAGCTGTGACCCTCCGGCGCTACCGGCAGGACCGCCGGCAGGACGAGTCCTGCCGGCGGTCCTGCCTGTCTCTCGACATCGGACAGCGCTTGACTCAGCGTCATGGCATCAGTTCGGAAAGTGACCACCCTTGCGGTGGTCGTCGCAGCGATGGTCGGCGCGACAACGCTCACCAGTCCCACCTCCGGCTACGCCGAGGCCCACCAGCCGGAGCCGGCCGGGACCACCGAGTCCATCCTCGACCTCATCCCGACACCGACCCTGGACCGGATGGTCGCCCAGGCTCCACTGGTCGACGCGGCCAACGTCATCCGCACCGCGGTCGACCATGCGCCGGGCCGGGGCTACGCCGGCATCGGCCTGGTCGACGACCAGGTCACCCTGTGGTGGAAGGGAGAGCCGCCCGCCGACATCGCCGCGGCCGTCGCCGCCGCCCGCCGCACCGCGCCGGTCGAGGTGGCCGACGCCACCTACTCCCGCGCCGAACTGCGTACGGCAGCCGCCCGGATCGCCCCGGTGGTGGAGGCCGACCCGACCGACGCCAGCCACTCGGTCCGGCTGCGTACCGACGGCACCGGCATCGAGATCGGCGTCGACTACAGCTCGAGCACCGAGCTGCCGACGCTGCCGGAGACCGGTGTCCGTACCACCTTCGTCGAACGCGACCAGCTGGTCGAACGGTCGCGGACCGACGACGCCGCACCGTTCGACGGCGGGGCCGGCATCGGGCCCACCACGCCCTGGTGTACGGCCGGCTTCGGCGTACGTGACGCGGACACCACCGCCGGCTACATCCTCACCGCCGAACACTGCGGGTCGATCGGCTCGGCCTGGCACACCGGCTGGGACACCACCACCGGCACCGGCACGCTGATCGGCTACGCGGTCGACAGCAACGACGACCACGACACGATGATCATCTCGACGTCGGCACCCGGCGGCCACATCTACGTCGGCGGTCAGCACGACGAGGTCCGCGCCGAAGTGGTCGGCTGGACCGAGGTCTTCCCCGGTCAGCTGCTGTGCCAGTCCGGGTACACCTCGGCGGGAGTGCTCGGCGGACCCATCTGCAACCTGCGGGTCGACTACCACTACGACGACATCGAGGACCTCGTCGAGGCCACCCAGCTCGACGGCCACGACTCCGCCCGGGGCGGCGACAGCGGTGGCCCGGTCTACTTCGTCAACCCCGACGGCACCGTGCTCGCAGCCGGCACCACCACCCGGTCGGCCGGACCGGGCTTCGGGTTCCAGGACTTCGCCACCGCCCGCGACGACTACGGCAACCTCGTGCCGGCGACGGCGATCGCCAGCAGCTGCCGAGTCTCCTTTGTGGTCACCCAGTCGTGGGGCACCGGCTACACCGCCAGCGTGACCGTCTACAACGACGGCCCGGCCGTCAACGGCTGGTCGGTGGGCTGGACCTTCCCCGGCGGGCAGCTCCTGCGGGGTCACTGGAACGGCGTCTTCCAGCAGACCGGATCGGCGGTGACCGTCACCAACGAGAACCACAACGCCGCCATCCCGACCGGCGGTGCCGTCAACTTCGGCTACACCGCGGACGGCTCCCCCACCGTCCCGGCGCCGTTCACTCTCAACGGGACCACCTGCAACTGACCCTGTCCACCGACACCGGGTCCCGCCGAATCGCGGCGGGGCCCGGTCCCCTTCGCGGCGGATCAGCATCTCGGCGCGCATCAGAATCCCGGTCAGGACCCGGCCAGTTCGCGCCGCAGGGTGGCGCGCAGGGTCCGCACCTGCGGGGCGTCCAGTTCACCGCACCGGTCGAGCGCCCGCTGGCGCAGCAGGCGCGCGGCGGCCGGGTCCGACGCCGCGCCGGCCAGAGCGGCGAGCGCGGACAAGGTCTGCGCCTCCCACCACGGGCAGGACAGTGCCGCGTACAGGTCCAGCGCCGCCCGCAGCGCCTCGGCCGCCGCGTGGGCCTCGCCCAACGACGCGAGCGCGAGCCCGTACCGGTGCACGGCGTTGGCTTCGCTGAACGTCGCACCGCACCGGCGGAACACCCGCCGGGCGCGGGCGTACTGGTCGGCGGCCTCCCGCAGCCGGCCCATCCCGGCCAGATCCGCCCCGAGACTCACCATCGCGCCGGCCCGGGCCACCGCCGCGCCGGTACGGCTGAGACCACTGTTCCGTCGGTAGAACGCCAGCACCTCGCGGTGCAACTCGGCCGCTTCGGCGAACCGGCCGAGCGCAGCAAGCGACCCCGCCTGCGCACTCGCCGCACTCTGCTCGCCGAGGGCGTACCCGATCTCGCGGAACAGACCGACCGCCCGGCGGCTGTGGTCGACGGCCGACCCGGCGCGGCCGGTGCGGACCAGGACCGCGGCGGTGTAGGTCAGTGCCCACGCCTGCTCCCGGCGGTCCCCGATCCGCCGGGCCAGGTCCAGCGCCCGGTCCAGAGTGGCCAGCCCGTCGACGTTGCGGTCCTGGCAGAAGTACTGGGCCCAACCCAGGAAGTTCAGCAGTACCGCCTCGTCGCGACAGCTGCCGACGGCCCGGGCCGCAGCGACCGCCAGCGAGAAGATCTCTTCCCAGGGGTGCAGGTGACTGTTGGCATCGGAGTACCAGTGCAACGCCCTGGCGAGCGCGATCACGTCGGCGTATCGACCACACCGGGCGGCGTAGCGCAGCGCCGCCAGCCAGTTGCCGGATTCCCGGTCCAGCCAGTACGCCGCCGCCTGATCGTCGTCGAACGGGGAATCGGCCCGACCGGCGTCCGGTTCGAACATCACCCCGGCCTGCCGGGTACGCAGCAGCAGCCAGCCGACCATCCGATCGTGCGCCTCCGTCCGCCGGTCCTGCTGTTCCTCGACGTCGAGGCGTTCCCGGGCGTAGAGCCGAACCAGGTCGTGGAACTGGTACCGGTCGCCCAGGGTCAGCAGGAGACCCGCCTCGACCAGCTCCTCCAGGGCCACCGCCGCGGTCTCCTCGTCGATGCCGGCCACGACGGCGGCCAGTGCGGGTGCGAAATCGGTGCCGGGGATCAGCGCGGCCCGCCGGAACACTCGCGCGGTGACCGGGTCCAGTTGCCGGTACGAGACCTCGAACGCCGACCGTACGCCCAGGTCCCCGGCGGTCAGTACGGTCAGCCTTCGATGTTCGTCGCGGAGCAGGTCCACCAGCCACGCTACTGACCATTGTGGCCGGCTGGCTAGCCGGTTGCCGGCGATCCGCACGGCCAGCGGCAGCTGTCCGCAGAGTGTGACGAGTTGATCGGCGGCGGCCGGCTCAGCAGCGATCCGGTCGGCACCGACGATCGCCGCGAGCAGCGCTCGACCGGCCGCCGGGGCGAGCAGGTCGAGCGGCTGGCGGACCGCGCCGGCCAGGCCGGCCAGCGGACGCCGGCAGGTCACCAGCGCCAGGCATCCCCGCCCGGCCGGCAGCAGCGCACGTACCTGTGCCTCGTTCGCGGCGTTGTCCAGGACCACCAGCAGCGGCCGATCCCGGGTCAGGGTGCGGAACAGGCCGCCCCGCTCGGCCGGCGACACCGGCACCCTGCTGTCCGGCACCCCGAGCGACCGCAGCAGCCCGGCCAGCGCCTCGGCCGGGTCGAGCGGTCCGTCCGGCGAGGCGCCCTGCAGGTCGACGAAGAGCTGTCCGCCGGCAAACGCCCAGCTGAGTCGATGTCCGGCCGCGACCGCGAGGCTGGTCTTGCCGATCCCCGGCGGACCGTGCAGCACCACCACCGAGGATGTGTCCGGCCGGCCGGCGGCGACCTCGGCGGCGAGAGTCGACAGCCGTTGCAGGATCTCCGCCCGGCCGGCCAGGTCCGGGACGGCGGACGGCAGTTCCCCGGGTACGACCACCGCCGGGCCGTCGTGCGGCACCGTGCCGCTGTTGTACTGCCCGTGCGGCACCGTGCCGCTGTCGCGCGGCTGCCGCTCGGCCCGGGCCAGGGCGACGAAGCAGTCGCGGTCCGCCCCGGCCAGCCGCAGGGCATCGGCGAGCAGCACCACCGTCCGTCGTTGCGGGCTGCGCACCCGGCCGCGCTCCATTTCCCGGATGCTGCGGACGCTGGAACCCGCCGCCTCGGCAAGCTCCTCCTGGGTCAGCCTCCGCTGCAGGCGGAGGGCCCGGAGCAGATCCCCGAACTGGTCATGCTGCACCTGACCGGTAGCCATGGCTTCCCCAACCACCCAACGCCCTGGCGCACATGACGTGCGTGCCGCCACCTCTAGGTAACTAGAATCGGCGACAATAGGCACAGAGTGTGATCGCAGTCGTGACAAAACAGTGACGAGTCGCCGGAACCCGGCCCGCGCCGGCATGGACTCCCAGCCGCTCGATCAGGCGATCGACGGCGGCTAACCGGTGGCCTCCAGGACCGACAGCCACAGGTCGCCGTGCGGGTCGACCTGGCACGCCACGGATCGTGCAACTCGGATCGATGTACTTCACACTCGACTCGTGCCCGGCAGCGGCGAGGTTCTCGACGATCCGCCGCCGCAGGTAGCGGCCGAAATCGTGCAGCCGCAGATTGCCGGAGGCGTCGTGGCCGGCGGGTTCGCCAGCCAGATGCTCCTGGCCGGCGCCCTCGGCGGCGACGACCGTCGTGTGCCCCCGCTCGGCGACCCGGCGACGCAGGTGCGCCAGGAAGCCACCCGGGCCGTCCAGGGCGAACGGAGCCTCGGGCACCAGGACGAAATCGGCGTCGTGGGTGGCCAGGGCCGCGTAACAGGCGATGAAGCCGCTGTGCCGGCCCATCAGCTGCACGAGCCCGATCCCGCCGGGGAACGCGGTGGCCTCCACATGGGCGACCCGGATCACCTCGGTGGCGTGCGCGACCGCCGTCTGAAAACCAAAGCTCTATTCGATGTACGGGATGTCGTTGTCGATCGTCCTCGGCACCCCGACGACGGCAACCGGTCGACCCCGCCGGGCGAGCACCTCGGTGATCCGCGACGCACCCCGCATCGAACCGTCACCACCGATCACGAACAGGATGTCGATGCCGAGCTCGTCGAGGGTGTCGGCAATCTCCTTCGGATCCTGGTTGCCCCGCGACGTACCGAGGATCGTGCCGCCGTACTCGTCGATCCGGTCGACGACCGCCGGCGTCAACGGGACCGGGTCGTGGCCGTGCCGGGCGACCAGCCCTTGATAGCCGTTGCGGAAACCGACGATCTGGCGCACCCCGTAGCCGGTGGTCAGCTCCAGCACCAGAGCCCGGATCACATTGTTCAGGCCGGGACAGAGCCCGCCGCAGGTGACGATCCCGACCCGGGTGCGGGCCGGCTCGAAGAAGATCTTCTGTCGCGGTCCGCCCGGCTCCAGGCTGGGCAGCTCGTCGATGGGCAGACCCCGGCCGGTGAGCATCCCGACGGTGTCGTCGAGCAGCACCCGGTCGGACTCGTCGACGTAGTGCCAGCTGGTGTTGCGCCCGAGCAGCAGTCGGGCCAGCGGCGAGTCGAACAGGCACCCGCCCAGCGTCCGGATCTCCAGTCGCACCGGCTCGTCGGCCATCCACCCATGGTCCCGGCCGTAGTTTTCAGCAGCGTTACCGAACTCGACCGTTGGCCGGTCGGACCACGGCGATCCGCTCACCAACCATCCCGCCGGGAGCCGAATGGCGCAAAGTTGTACCAATGTAAGCATTTGAGTGGATTCGAGTGACACGTACAGTGAGATATCGCCTATGTTGGTCTTACGGCTTCGTCGAGTGGACTACCGAGAGTAGAGGAGGTTGTACCGTCGAATGGAGGAATCATGGCTTCAACCATCCCTCCATCTATCAATGGCGATCGGGCAATCAATCGCATTGGCAATTGGGCCGATTCGAGCCGAAGACTAATGGCGCCCGACTGGTCAGTCTCACCTTCCGCAAGAATCCTACCGCCTTCTTCGACGGTCACCTCCGCAGAGGGAACACCCAGAGCGAAGCAGTCCGCTCCGTTATCCACACACATCGTCACGCGGACAAGAACCTCAAGCTGGGGCCGACCGTCCCCGGCGCAACCACAGAGCGCAGCAAGGATCACAGCCACGAGCAGCGAAATGCCGGTGAGGCGAGTAGGGTTTTGCATGCAGTTCTACCTCCGACACGATCGGGTGGCCGCCGAGCGCTCCTGCGGACTCGGCGACCAACCCAACCCGCGCTTAACAGGGAGTCACCGAGTTCGACGGTTGGCTACCTAGCTGCCATCGGTTGCTGGTGCTAGAGAAGCTTAGGCTGACGCTGAGTGGGACACCAACCGAAACGTTCACGCCGGTACCGTTCCAGGTGTGTCCGTACTTGGAGAAGGCCTGGAGGCTTCCACATCCTGGACTGTCAATGCTGTAGACGATCTGACCCCACCAGAAGTTGTAGTCGGTTCGGCAACAGGCCCCACCATAGTACATCTTGTCCAGCCCAGCGTAACCAACGCCGGCCGCCCCGCCTTCTTCAACGTGCATCCGGCTGGTTGAGCACGCAAAAGTGGTCGTCTTACCGCAGGTCGTGAGCGAGTATCCGGACACCGATTTTACAGATCTATTAAGAGCTATGCCGAAGCCATCCTCGCCAGAGACGTTACAAGTACCGACGCAGCCGAGAGGGTGACCATCGTCAATTCCGTCAATGTTTGTGAATTGCCAGGTAGCGAAGACGCTGTACCTGCCCGTACAGCTATCTCGGTAAACAGAAGGTTTTGGAACCGTAAGCGCACTTTGCCCCTGCAGCTGCAAATCCTCAGATGAAGACTCGCCCGATACCAGAGTCATATTATGCTGAGCCTCTAAATAGCTGTCGATTGCAGCCTGGCCCTCCCCCCGCTGACGCATCTCTATAGTCGCCAGGTTTACAGCTTCGTTCTCAGCCTGGCCATCTGCTTCCCCCACGCGCGCCGGGGAGCACAGCGATTCGGTTGGGTCGGCCTGGACAGGCGAGATTCCAGCGATTGTCGCACCGGCAACGAGGA
The DNA here is from genome assembly GCF_048060115.1 of Micromonospora sp. LOL_023. Classification (NCBI taxonomy): domain Bacteria; kingdom Bacillati; phylum Actinomycetota; class Actinomycetes; order Micromonosporales; family Micromonosporaceae; genus Micromonospora; species Micromonospora sp. LOL_023. The sequence goes on along the minus strand of NZ_JBHMIM010000086.1, from coordinate 5,530 downwards.
GAAGGGTAGCGCCAGCCCAGCTAAGCGTGAGGCGCACCGTCCGTCGTGCTTCCAACTCGACTCCTAGCGATGTAGGGGATGGACACGCCAGTAGCTCACTTGCCGCAATCGTCGAACTACCGTACGCACACCCCACGTTACCGGCATTTCGCGACGACGTCGACCAAAGTGGATCTATGTCTACTGTCGTCCGCACTGTCGACAATCGGGTGTAGACGGACAGGACACGTGGCGACATGGGCTGCCGCCATTCGATCGTGCGGCGCAACAGTCGCCAACTATCTCGCAGATCACTGAGCCTTTTCCAAGTTGATCTCGCAGCTCAGGGCGGATGCGGTAGGCCCGCTGATCGATGGGTGCGAGGCTCCAGGTAGGACAGCTGTCGACCAAGACTCGAAGCCCCGACCGGGAGCCTCGCCATGCTGTCCTACCCCGCCACGATCTCGTTGTCCAGCCGCACCCTGAACCACCTGGCCGAACGCATCCGCAGCCACCGTAAGCAGCGCCGATCGCGGTGGCGGCGCCTCGAACCCGGCCGGCAGGCGCTGCTCGCCCTGGCCCATCTGCGCAACGGCGACACCTACACCCGACTCGCGGCCGGCTTCGAGATCGGCGTCGCCACCGCCTGGCGCTACGTCCAGGAAGCGATAGCCCTGCTCGCGACGGCCGCCGATGACCTGGCCACCGCCATGGTACGGATCCGCCGACTGGCGTACGCGATCCTGGACGGCACCCTGATTCCGATCGATCGGGTCGCCGACCAGCGACCCTACTACTCTGGGAAACACAAGCACCACGGCGTGAATGTGCAGGTCATCGCCGATGCCGCTGGCCGGCTCGTCTGGGCTTCACCGGCGCTGCCCGGTTCGGTTCATGACCTAACCGCAGCCAGGACCTACGGCATTATCGATGCGCTGACCAGGGCGGACGTGATGACCTTCGCCGATAAGGGCTACCAAGGAGCCCGCGGCAGCGTGCGCACTCCGTTCAAGCGACGCCGCTTCCGCCCGAAGCTGTCACGCCGGCAGAAGGCTATCAACCGCGCCCACGCGAAGATCCGCGCCCGCGGTGAACGCGCAATCGCCACCCTCAAGGCCTGGAAGATCCTGGCCAAGCTGCGCTGCTGTCCACGGCGAGCGACCGCGATCGTGCAGGCCATCCTCGTTCTGCACCACGTCGAGACCGACCGCTACGCAGCATGAAAAGGGCTCACTCGATGACATCCCACACGGCTCGTTGCCCAGGGCAGCCGTCGAGCCAGCAGCTGCGAAGGGTTGCTCCATGCTGCGCAAACCGCCCTGCGATCCGCCGCCGGCTCAGAACTCGTCGAGTTGGAGGAGGACCAGCAGCAGGAGCATCGAGGCGGCGGCACCGGCGAAGCTGATCAGGAACCCCAGCTTCGGGAACCGGGGGCCGCCGTCGGTTTCCAGCCGGGCGGTGCCCCACTTGCTGATCACGAAGTACGCGGCGAAGAAGCCGGTCGCCGGGAAGCCGGCGCAGGACCAGATCCACTTGGTGCTGTAGTCGACGCCGGCGGTCACCGGGTTCAGGAAGAACCCGAACTGCAGGACTGCGACGGCGGCGGCGAACCCCAGGTAGACGGTGACCGCCCGGGCCAGCGGTGACCAGCCGGGCAACAGCGGCGGGCGGCCGGCGGCCCGCTCCGCCTCGGTGGCGGCGGCGTCGGCCTCGTCGAGCTGCCGGCGGGCCGCCTCCAGCTCCTGCTCCGGATCCGCTGAGAACCCGTTAGCCGCAGCCGGGTCACCGGAGACCGGCGCCGCCGACACCGGGCCGGCCGCGCCCGCGCCGCCGTACGGCTGCACCGACCCGGCGGCAGGGGAAAGCGGCCCGGAAGCCCCAGTCGGCAGCGGCACCGGCTGTTCGCCGGTGGCCAGCTCGGGGCGGCGCGGCGGTGGCGGAAGCCCGACCGGCCCCGGCATCGCCTGACCCGGCATCGCCCGGCCCGGTGGGGGCGGTGGGGGCGGTGGCCACGGGACGCCGGCCGGCGAGGCGCCGTACCCGCCGGACTGTTGCTGGCCCGACGCGCTGCCGGCGGCCGGGGTCGCCGCGATCGGCGGCGGCGCGGGCGGTGCCGGCATACCGGCGGCCTGGGCAATCGCCGCCAGCCGCTGCCACTGGGCATACAGCCGCTGGCCGAGCTGGTCGGCGTAGCCGGTGAGCCGCTGCCGGCGCGTCTGGTGCTGCGCCGCACCGGCCTGGCCGGTGCGGTGCAGGTCGTGCAGGTGCCGGGCCAGGGCGGCGTACTCGTCGAAGTCGCTGCTCACCGCGCTCAGCCCTCCTCGTCCAGCTCGCGGCCGGGCAACGCGAACGGCACGATCAGCCGGGTCCGCTGGTCGTGCCGGTCGATCAGCAGCGCCCGGTTCGGCCGCGGCCGGTACGCCAGGTCGTGGGTGCCCAGGTAGGAGCCCAGCTCACCGCCGGGCACGTTCATCGCCACCAGGCAGGCCAGGTCGTCGCGGTTGTGCGAGCCGCCCAGGTCGTCGGCGAGCCGGCGCAGCCCACGCCACCAACCCAGCAGGTGTACGCCGTGGCCGGGACCCTGACGCAGCACCACCTGCAGGTCGTCCAGCCCGGACCGGAACATGTCGTCCTTCGCGCCGAGCACCCCGGCGGCGGCGTCCATGCCGAACACCACCAGGTACGTCCGGCCGCCGTCGGCCGACGCGGCGGTGTCCGGGTTGGCCAGTCGGCGCAGCTCCTCGCGCAGCTCGGCGACGGTCAGCCGGGTGATCGAGTGCCCGAGGGCGTGCAGCGCCTCAGCGGTTTCATCGGCGACCTCGTCGGCGGAGGCGACCAGCGGGGCGAACAGGAACCGGGGGTGGCCGGCCGGCTCCTGCCGGGCCAGGCTGACCGTGGCGGCGTGCAGCACGTCGGCGGCGTGGCCGGTGGTGCCGACCACCGCGATGTGCCGGCCCGGGGTGGCGTCCAGCGGGAACACCGCCGACGTCAGGTCCACGTCGACCTGCCGGCCGACCAGCGCCAGCGGGCGCCGCCCGCCGGGGGCCAGTGAGCGGTACGTCGGGTCGCCGTCGAGGTGCGCCGCCTCGTACCCCTTGAAGATCGCCGGTGGCCGGGAGCCGGCGGCGCGGGCCTGCCACAGCTCGTGGCGCAGCGCGGCGATCCGCCGGGCCCCGCCGTGCGCGTCCGGGAACCGGACGACCGTGTTGGCGCCGGCGATGCCGGCCGAGGCGTTGACGATCGCCTGCCCGACCGGCAGCCCACCGGCGGTGTGGTTGAGCGGATCGAGGACGCCGTTGCCGCCGGGCAGCGCCACCCGCAGCGGGAACTGGCCGAAGATCGAGTCGGTCTTGCCGTACAGGGCTTCGATTCCGGACATGCTCTGGCTGGCCAGCACCAGGTGTACGCCGTACGACCGGCCTTTGCGGGCCAGCTCCTCCAGCAGGGCGGCGGCCTCTCGGGCGACCGAGTCGTTGCCGTCGAACAGCACGTGGAACTCGTCGATCACGGCGACGGTACGCGGCGTCGGGGCACCGTCGCGGGGCAGGTCGGCCAGTTTCGTCACGCCGTGGCGTTTCATCGCCGCCGCCCGCCGGTTCAGCTCGCGGCGCAGTTCGCGCAGCACGGCGACGCCGTACTCCCGGTCGGATTCGATGCCGACGGCGCGGGCGTGCGGGATCCACGACGGGTCGCGGCCGGTCGGCACTAACTCGGTGAAGCTGACGCCTTCCTTGAAGTCGAGCAGGTAGAGCGCCAGCTCGTCGGGTGGGTAGCGGGCGGCCAGGCCGTACAGCAGGTCGAGTAGGAAGACGGTCTTGCCGGAGCCGGTGCGCCCACCGACCAGCCAGTGCGGGGTGACGTCGTCGAAGGCGAGGATCGCCGGCTCCCGGCCGGCACGGCCGACGACGGTGTGCAGGCCGGTGCCGGCGGTCTCGGTCCAGACCCGGGGCGGCAGCAGGTCGGCGAAGTCGAGTGCGGAGCCGCGCCGGTGAATCTCGCCGAGCCGGCCGGCGAGGGCCTCGACCACCCGGGCGGGCGGGTCGCCGTCGAGGGCGACCGGCGCGGCCAGGCCACTGCCGTCGGAGCTGAACGGCTGCCCGGGTGGGTCGCCGACCCAGCCCCGGTTGCCGTCCAGTCTGAGCTGGGTGGTGCCGCCGAGCGTGGGCGGCTGCATGCCGGTGCCGGCCGGCGGGTAGCCGGCGATGATCACGCAGACCCGGGCGGATGCTCCGGCGTGGGTGAGCGCGGCGAGGCGCATCAGCTCGCTGCGGGCGTCCGGCAGCGCCCCGGCGACCACGACCAGCAGTTCCGCCGCCTGGCCAGCGGTGCCGGCTTGGCCGCCGGTGCGGGCCTGGGCCGCCCGGACGTGCTGGTCGGCGTCGTCGAGGCGCTCCTTGGCTTCGGTGTCGGTGGCCGCGGGTTGTGCCAGCACACTGGCTTCGACCAGTGGCCGCAACGGCAGGAAGGTGGCACCCATCGACGTGGTGTCCAGTGCGATCACCCGTACCGTGCCGGGGGGTGCCGCGGCGAGCAGCCGGACCACCAGGCTGCGCAGCAGCGCGGCGACCCGCGGCTGCCGGGCGTCGGCGTCGATGGCCAGGTGCGCGCCGGCACCGAGTGGCACCAATGCGGGGAACTCGACTCCGCTGGCGCCTCCGCCTCCGGTAGCGGCTCCGGCTCCGGCTCCGGTAGCGCTGCCGACCGGGTCGGCCATGGCGACTGGGCGGGCCATGCCGACCCGGACCGGGGCCGGCCCGGCAGCGAGGTCCCCAGTGGCGCTGGTGGCACCGGTGGTCAGGGTTTCCCCGACCCGGCGCAGCCTCTCGGTGACGTCGCGGAGGTCCGGGGGCGGTGGGGCAGCGCTGTCGCTGATCGCCCGGCGGGCCGTCGTCAGGTGGGCGATCGCCTGCCGGTGCGCGGCCAACGCCCGGCGGTACGCGGTGCCGAAACTCATCGCACCGGATACGGAGCCTGGACCGGCCCGGAGATGCTGACGGCGTCGCGGCCCGGCAACCCATGCAGTCCGTTCACCACACCCCCACCTGCAGTCGGGTAACCACCGGAACACTATCCGAATCAACTTCCCCCTGTTGACCCGGCCCGTCCCAGCGACGCGCACCGGACCATCCATGCTCACGACACAACCGCGTATCATCTCGGCCGACACCGCGTCGCGCCATGATCGGCCATCACGGGCCAGTCCACCGGCAAGCTTCGGCACAAGTAGACCGATGGCCCAGACAGGCATTTGCCTTCTGGACCCCACGAAAGCGAAAGCCCTCAACATTCGTTGCATTGTTTCAAACTCTGATTCCCCCCGACAGCCACCCTCCGGACACTTGCGGTAATCCGATGATCATTTATAGCGAGAGAGTCCTGACATGAGTTGCGCCGACGAGATCATCGGCACGGCAGCACGAATCTGCAGAGACGCCCATGCCCTTGTCAGCGGCCGATCACGCCGTGGTCGGAGAGACCCTGAGGGCCATTCAAAACCTGATCGACACCCGTAGAGGTGACGGTGGGTGATGTTCGTGGGTGGCCGGCACCG
>NZ_JBHMIM010000085.1:0-19519 GCF_048060115.1 Micromonospora sp. LOL_023 | reverse complement strand
CGAACTGTTCACCACCGGACCCTGGCTACCACCCGACCCGACCCCCGGCTGACCCGCCGCCACCACCACCACCACCACCAGCCGCCTGCCACGGCTGCCCCATCAGGATGCGCTCCCACCAGCCCGGGAAACCAACCGCGAGTCACACTCTCGCCCCCGGTGAATAGCTACCATCTGTCGACCCTGCCCCGGAGTGGTCGCGCTCGCGGTCGGTTCGTGCTGTGATCGCTACGGGCGATGTTGAGGGGTGAACAGCCTGTGGCGGATGGCAGTGCTCGCGGTTCGGCACCGACGGCTGGACAGGTGGCTCAGGCTGGCGTGTCGTACGACTGGCTCACAGTCATGGACGGCGCGCTGCATTGGGTCGAGTCGTCACCGGAGGCCGGCCGAGCCGTAGTGGTGACGTTGAGACCCGAGCAGGATCCCTCTGACGTTCAGATCTCACGCCTCCATGGGGCGAACGTTGGTAGTAGCCTGCACGCCTATGGCGGTATGCCATACGCGTTCCACCCGTCAGTAGGTGCGGTGATGGTGAATGGGTCGACTGGGCGACTCGCGGTCGACATTGCTGCAGCCAACACCGATCATGCCTATGGCGATCTCGCTCGAATTTCCGATGAATTGCTGTGTGTTCGCGAAGATGAGAGTGGAGACGAGCTAGTTGCGATCGACGTTATGGCCGGCGCACTGCGGGTCTTGTTGGCAACCGATGGGTTTCTCGCCTCGCCGCGGCCATCTGGCAGCCGAATAGCTTGGATTCAATGGGGCAAAGATGTGATGCCTTGGGACTCCAGTGAACTGTGGGTTGCCGATTACCGACCAGGCGGATCTATTCGTCGAAAAGTGCGAATCGCAGGGGGTCCTGACGAGTCGGTCGTTCAGCCGCGATGGGCTGCCGACGGATCATTGTATTTTCTCTCTGACCGTTCGGGCTGGTGGAACCTGTATCGATGGCGCGATGAGCGGACAGATGAGGTCATGCCGATGGCGGCCGAGTGTGCCGCCGCGCCATGGGAGTCCAGCTACTCGAATTACGTCCTTCTTCCTGGGCGGCGGATCGGCATGGTCTTTCAGCGCGGACCAAGGTTTGGATTGGTCATTGTCGATCATGATAGTCAAATGAACTCTGTGAAGCTGCCCTACACTGCAATCAAGCCCCATGTTGCCACAGTCGACAACAGGATCGCACTTATCGGCGCATCCCCGACGCGCTTACAGCAGATTTCCTTGGTGTCAACCGACGGCTCCGACAGGTTGGAAGTGGTTCGAGAGAGTACTGCTATCGTCACGGAAGCTGTCACAATCTCCGTTCCGGAGATTATCCAGGTAGCCACTCGAGGGGCCGACTTGACCGTCCTGTTCTATGCACCGACGGGCAAGGGTGGTCCCGCGCCGTTGATTGTCCGGCCGCATCCCGGGCCGACTTATCACAGCGATCTTCGACTAGACTGGGAGGTGCAGTTCTTCACGAGTCGCGGTTTTGCCGTGGTCGATATCGACTATCGTGGTAGCACTGGATACGGTCGAGAGTTTCGCAAGGCTCTGGATGGCGAGTGGGGACGATTCGATGTGGAGGATTGTCGTTGTGTGGCACTACATCTGCTGAAGACAGGCAGAGCGCGCCCTGGTGGCATGTTCATCTCAGGGGCGAGTGCCGGAGGTTTCACCGCACTGCGGGCTGCGTGCGAGGAAGGGCCGTTCCAGCTGGCTGTAGCCAGGTCGGCAATTGTCGATCCAGGGAGGTGGACGACTACGGCGCCTCGTTTTCAGCGCCCACATGCGGGGATCCTGGCCTCCGACGGTACTCGTGTCATGCCGGATCAGGTGAGATGCCCTGTCCTGCTAATCCACGGTAATCGAGATGATGTCGCGCCGATAAGTGACGTGACCGAGTTGGCGGCAGCACTCGATCAGCGAGAACTGCTGGCGGGCATGTTGACACTCGACGGCATCGGGCACTATATATCCATGCCCGAAGCTCTATCGGCGGCGCTGGAGGTGGAACTTCAAGCCTACCTTGAGGTGATCAAGGGTAGTGGGCTGTCTCTTCCGGAGTGATTAGGGTGGGTAGCTGTGTCGCAGCGTACTCGCCGAGGTCCCGCACATCGGGAAGGTCCGCGTAGGGGTGAAGTTCGGCGAGCATTAGGACGACGCGATGAGCGCTGCGAAACGAGTTGAGCTTTGCCGAATGGTCAATCGCCTGGCGTGCGACCGTGCAGGCATGGTCAATCTGGCGCGATCGTGCGAGGGATGCAGCGTAGAGGGCGGTGTCTATCGCCAGACGTCGTGCACGAGTTGGCTCCAGTTGCGCAACCGCTCGGGCAACTTCGCGCTGCGCTAGCTCATGAAGGCCAAGATCATAAAAGCAGTGAGCCTTCTCGTCGGCGAGATCGGCTTCACTGAAGTAGGCGATCCAGGGCGGCTCGTCCGCAGGAGTGCTCCGAGCAAGATCCGCCTCGACTTTGAGGAGCGTTGCGGCGCAGGCAGCCTCGTCACCGCGTCGTGCCTGAGCGCGGGCCAGCACCGTGCGGAAGACCGCCCGTACGCCGGGCGTGGTCTGGTGTTCGGTGCCGCGCAATGCGGCGGTGGCGAGGCGCCCGGCCTGGTCCGCGTCCCCGCAGTGCAGGGCCAAATGGGCGAGGCTGACAGCTATGAGATACCCGCCGTACAAATGATTTCCGCTCCTTGTCGCGATCGCCAAAGCCTGCTGGTAGTGCCGCTGCGCGGCACCGTCCGCCCCGAGGTCGACCGCTTCGTACCCGGCAAGCTCGAGGAAGCCCATTGCTACGAGCGGCGAGTGAGCGGCCAGGATGTCGAGTTCGCGCCGAAGGATGTCGGTGACGATCGAGTAGATCTGGCCGGCACCATGAGCGTGGTCAGAACTTCGGAGCTCCTGCAGTTTCAGCGCTGTCTCGGAGCTCCTGTCATCGAAGTCGTGTGAGTGCCCGACGTCCAGAGCAGAGGAGACAAGCCAGTCCAGGACCGGCCGATCGGTGGCCTCGGACCGAAACCCCCGCGCACTGCTCCCCGCGTCTCGACCCGCGCGCAGCCCGCGTTCACGCTGCAGCATCGGGATCAAGCGGCGGAGCGCTCCTCCGGCGGTGAGCGCTACATCGCATCGTTCGACCAGATCATCGGAAGCGGTTCGCTCCGCAGCCTCGATCTTGCGGATCAGGTCCTTGTGTACGAACAACGTTCTGCCGAGGTCCGCCTGAGACATATCGCGTTCTTGGCGCAAGCGACGGACCTCCGCGCCGAGGAAGTGCTGCACAGACCGTCCCGGCTCGAGCGTTTTGAGGGCTTGGCCCACGGCTCACCGCCTGTTCCTACCTGTCGCGCATCGCCAACGGGGGTTCATTGTCGATGAGACAGGGGACGACGAGCAACGCTTGCGACCGCCATGCGGACACACATGGTGTCCGCATCTCCCCCCTGCCCAAGACCCCCACAGGTTGGGTCTGCTCTCTGTATGCGAATCGGCCGCAGCAGGCGGGGTTTCCTCGGCGACGACGATGTAGACACTCCAGACGGTTCCCACGCGGTAGTCCTGCCTTCGACACGAGAGGTGAGAACGATGCCGCCGACAGGCACGGGAGCCGAGTCAACACAAACGGACCGCATACCGACAAGGTGGTCGACCGGACCGAGACGTGGTGCGCCGTCTGGGCGGCAGGACTCCGTCGTCACAGGGCCCGCCTACGTCGCTATCGAGGGGCGGAGCCCACCGTTCGTCTTGTTCGTCGGGAGTGTCGCGCCGACCGTGACCGGCCGGTGGCCTGCGGCGCGGCTGGGTCGCTGGCATTGGCCGGCAGTCCGTCCGGACGCATGTGCCTGGCGAACCGCCGCCATCGAAACACGTAAGAATTTCTTGCCCGTGTTGCCATCCCTTCGCAGGTGGATCGGCACAAGGCCAGTACGGGTGTAGCTTCCAGTGCCCCTCTCCGTTACTCGACGCTGGTCGTTGCGGGACAGAGGGCTGCCATGCTGCCGGGTAGCTGCGGGGGCTACCTGCCCACCCATCGCAATTCTCTTTTGGAGGGACCAAGACCATGGACAACTCGGACAGCCTGCTCGGCGTCAGCGGTGACCCGTTCGATCTCGACGTGGAGATCGTCACGGAGGGTCCGGTCGCTGCCGCGTTGCTGGCGGACACGGACGACGGCTGCGACACCAGGAAGGGCGGCGACTGCTAGTCAGCACTCCTGTTGGGTCCGGCGGGCGGGTCCCCGTACACCCGCCGGACCCGACGCCTCATATCGGGCAGGTTTCCGGGGAGTAGGGCTGTTGACGGCAGGAAGTGTCATGTTTCGTGCGGTTGATGCCGGCACCGTCCGCATCGCGGATCATTCCTGGCTGGATCACGGGGTGCCGTGGCCGCATCGGCACGACCCAGTTGGTATCGAAGCCTGGCTTCGAGCGACTTGGCGGAAGGTCGGCGTGGCGGACGCGGTCTGGGTGGCGAGCCCTGGGTTCGTTGACCGTGTAGAAGCAGTTCTTGCCGGCGGGACGGCAGATACCGGCCAGGGGTGGCGGTTGGTGTTGGCGTTGGCGCGGTACCTGGTGCGTGCGCAGCGGCGGGCGACGCCGTTCGGGTTGTTTTCGGGCGTGGCGACGCTGCGCTTCGACAAAGTGGCGGCGGTGATGCCGTCAAAGCGGTCGGCGATGCGTGTACGACCGGATGCTGGCTGGCTCGCGTCGCTGGTCGCGCGGCTGGAGGCTGATCCAGGCGTACGCCGCGGCCTGTACGTACAGGTGAACAACTTGGCTCGGGTGTCTGGGCTTCGGATCGTCGTGGATCGCCGGCCCCACGCCTCCGCGTCCACCAGGCATGCGCCCTCGGTACGGCGTACCGAAGCGGTGCGGCTGCGATGTCGCTTGCCTCCGGGCCGATGCTGTGGGCTGAGCTGGTCGACAAGGTCGCCGCTAGCTTTCCGGAATTTCCGCAGACATCCGCCGAGGCGCTGGTTGCCGACCTGGTCGAGCACGGTGTGTTGATCTCTGCTCTCCGACCGCCGTCCACCTGCGGGGACCCGCTAGAGCACATCCTGGACCAGCTCGGTGCCATTCCTCATACCGGCTCCGGTGGGCGCGCGATTCAGGAACTTCGCCCGCTGCTTAGTCGGTTCGGTACCACCGCTTGCCGGGCGACGGAACTTCGTGGGCTGGCCACTCGCCTGCCGGAACTGCTGGCGGAGAGTCGGCAGCCGCTCGCGGTGGATCTTCGGCTCGGGGATCAGGTCGTCGTGCCGCAGCAGGTCACCGCCGATATCGCCGCGTCAGTGGAGGTGTTGCGACGGTTGACGCCGCATCCGATGGGCCGGCCGGAGTGGCGCGCTTACCACGCCCGGTTCGTCGATCGGTACGGGGTGGCGGTGGTGCCGCTTGCCGAGGTGGTCGATCCGGTAGCCGGTCTGGGTTATCCGGATCACTTCGGCGGTGCCGATCACTCGGTGGTGGCCTCGCTGTCCGGTCGGGATGAGCGTTTGTTGGCGCTGGCGCAGCAGGCGGTGCTCGATGGTGCCCGTGAGGTGATCCTCGATGATGCGGCCGTGCGGGCGCTCGCCGGCCCGGATCACGGCGTGGGTCCTGTCAGCCCGCATGTCGACGTGTCTGCAGAGGTGCGTGCGGTGTCGTTGCGTGCCCTGGAGGAAGGCCGGTTCGTTGTCGCGGTGACGGGTATGGGCCGGTCGGCGATGGCGACGAGTGGGCGCTTCCTCGACGTGCTGCCGTATGCCGAACGGGAGTGGATGCGTGGGGAGTTCGTGCGCCTTCCGGTCGCGGTGGAAGGGGCCATGCCGGCTCAGGTGAGTTTCCCGCCGCACAGGCTGCAGGCCGAGAACGTGCTCAGTTCCCCGCAGGTCCTTCCGTGGCTGATCAGTCTGGCAGAGCACCGCCCTGTCTCCGGGGACGTGATCGGTCTCGGCGACCTCGGCGTGGCTGCCGGCGTTGATCGGCTGGTCCTGGTGTCGATGTCGCGGCGTCGGGTGGTCGAGTCCACCTTGGCGCACGCCGCCGCCGTGCACACCATGCCGCTGCTCGGCCGGTTCCTCGTCGAGTTGCCGCGAGCCTTGGACGCTCGGCTCAAGCCGTTCGACTGGGGTGCAGCGTCTTGTCTGCCGTTTCTGCCCGCCCTACGGCATGGCCGGGTTCTCTTGTCCGCGGCGCGGTGGCGGGTCGACCCGGCGCGGCTGCCCGGCGCAGACGCGGGCGACAGCGAATGGTCGGCGGTGTGGGAGGCATTGCGAGAGAGGCTACGGCTGCCGCGCTGGGTGCAGGTCGGCAACGGCGACCAGCGCCTGCGGCTCGATCTCGATCAGGTCATGGACCGGTCGTTGCTCCGCGCCCACCTGGACGCCAACAGCGGTACGGCGGTCACCATCGTTGAGGCGGCAGGGATGGAGGACTTCGGGTGGCTGTCCGGCCGGGCGCACGAGATCGTCGTACCGGTCGCCTCCACCGCCGCTGCGGTCGCGGCGCCAGCCGCGGTCACTGCGCGCGGCTCGTGGCCGCCTCCCGCGTCGGCTGACCCGGTCCCGCCGGGGGCGAGCGGGTTGCTGTCCGCGTCGCTCGCTGTCGAGCCGTCGATGGTGGAGCTGGTGTTGCGGCGAGGGCTGCCGGCATTGCTCGCCGACTGGCCGGGGCCGCCGATGTGGTGGTTCGTCCGCATGCGCCGCCCGTACTGGCACCTGCGGCTTCGGCTGCACACCGACGACTACGGTGACGCTGCGGTCAGAGTCGGCCGGTGGGCTGTCGCGCTTCGGCAACAGGGACTCGCGGGTGACCTGCGCCTGGACACCTACCGGCCCGAGACCGGCCGGTACGGCGACGGCCAGGCCATGTCCGCCGCCGAGGAGTTGTTCGCTGCGGACTCCCGCGCCGCCGTGGCCCAGATGGCGAGAAAAGACGACTCTTGGCTCGACCAGCAGGCGTTGACCGCCGCGAGCATGCTCAACCTGGCCGCCGCGATACTCGGCAGCCGCACCGCCGGGTGCGAATGGCTCGTCGCCCGGCCGGAACACGCCAAGCGGGCGCCGATCGACCGAGGCGTCCTGCGCCAGGCGGTCACCCTCGATCCGACGTCCTTGCCGGATCCGGTCCAGCACGCATGGCAGGAAAGATCTCGGGTCGCCGCCCGATACGCAAACGCGTTGTCCGCCTCCAGCAGACCTCTGGCCCCTGCAGCGGTGCTCACCTCGCTGATGCACCTGCACTTCGTTCGCGCACACGGTCCGAACGAGACTGCCGAGCAGGTCACGTATCGGATCGCCCGCCACATCGCGCTGGCGGCGGTACGCCGCCGCACTCGCCGCACAGGAGTTTCACGATGACCGTCACCCTGCTCGCCAATCCGCTGCTACGAGCGGCCGAAACCATGGCCTCGTGCATCACCGACACCCTGACCGAGCCCCCGGCCGCACATCCCGCCGGGGGCGACTTCGGGCCGCGAAGCACCCGCTGGTACGCCCAATCGCTGTCGAAAGGGGCCGCCGGGGTAGCGATTCTGCACGGGGTGCGCGCGCAGACGGGTCACGGTGGATGGGAACCGGTCCGTGCATGGCTGCGCCGCGCAAGTGCTGAGACGTTGAACAACGGCACCGGAGCGGGGCTGTGGTTCGGTGCACCCGCTGTCACTCACGCGCTGACCACGGCCATGCCGCACGCCCGCCCGGCTGCCTTGCATGCCCTGGATCACGCGGTCGCGGACCTTGCCGGGCGGCGGCTGGCCGCCGCCGAGGCACGCCTCGCGAAAGGTGCCCGGCCCTCGCTGTCGGAGTTCGACCTCGTCCGCGGGCTGACCGGCCTGGGAGCCCACCTGCTGCGCCACCACCCGGACGGCGACCTGCTGCGCCGGGTCCTGGCCTTTCTGGTGCGGCTCACCGAGCCGGTCGACGCCGACGACGAAGTAGGCCGGCTCGCGCCCGGTTGGTGGAGCACCGACCCACCCGACGACGAAAATCCTGCGCTGGGCGGACATGCCAACTTCGGCATGGCGCACGGCATCACCGGCCCCTTGGCCTTGCTGGCTCTGGCCATGCGTCGGGACATCCGGGTGCCGGGACAGACCGAGGCGGTCGGCCGGATCTGCACATGGCTGGACACGTGGCAGCAGCAAAGCCCAGCGGGCCCATGGTGGCCCGAGAAGATCACCGTCGCGGAGTTGCACGCCGGGAAGCCCACCGTGAGCGGACCGGCGCGGCCGTCCTGGTGCTACGGCACTCCGGGTATCGCACGCGCACACCAGCTCGCCGGGATCGCCCTCGGCGACCCCGCCCGGCGGCAGACGGCAGAAGACGCGCTGGCCCGCTGCCTGGCCGACACCGTCCAGCTCAGCCGGATCATCGACCCGTCGCTGTGCCACGGCTGGCAGGACTCGCCGCAACGGTCTGGTACGCCGCCGCCGACGCCCGCGACACCCGCCTGCCGGCGGCCGTGCCCCACCTGATGCGCCTGCTGATCCAGCACGCCACCAACACCACCCCCGCGCCATCCGGCCTGATCTCAGGCCCCGCCGGCATCGCCCTCACCCTGCACACCTTCGCTACCGGCACCGACATCCACTGGTCCACGAGCCTGCTAATCAACTAGACGAGGAGAGCGTCATGGACCGCGCCCCCGAAACCGACCCTGAGTCACTGGAGATAAGCCCGGTCAGCCGGTGGCGCCAGGTCAACCTGACCTTCACCAACTGGCGGGCCGCCGAGGAATACGCCGCCACCCGGCTCGCCCCCGCGCTCGCCACCGCCGAAGACAACCTCGCGATCACCGCGTTCTGGTTCATCCGCAAGACCGAGACATGGCGGCTTCGGCTACTGCCCGGCAAGCGGCTCACCCACGCCTACGCCCTGCTCGCCGACATCACCGCCGACGACCGCATCCGCCACGTCGCCGAGCCCATCTACCGGCCCGAGGCGTACGCCTTCGGCGGGGACCAGGCCATGACGATCGCCCACACCCTTTTCCACGCCGACAGCCGCCACATCCTCGGCCACCTCGCCACCGGTGGCGGCCACCGACGCGAACTCGGCGTCCTGCTCGCCACCCACCTCATCCGCGCCGCCGGACTGGAATTCTCCGAACAAGGAGACGTCTGGCAGCAGCTCGCCGCACGCCGGCACCAACCCCACGCACCCGCGCCGAGCCCTCGGCTGATCGCCGCCGTGCAGCGCCTGGTCACCGCCACCGACGACACACCGCGAAGCCCACTGAGTGCCGCCCCTTCATGGCCGAGGGCTCACGAGAAGGCGGGGCGAGACCTCGGCTCCCTCGACCGGCGCGGAACACTGACCCGCGATCTGCGTGGCGTGCTGACCCACCACATCCTGTTCCTGTTCAACCGGCTCGGCATCTCGGCCGCCGACACCTGGCTGTTGGCCGCAGCCGCCGTGCAGGTCGCCTTCCACTCGTCCGACCTTCAACCCGGCTACCTCCCCGCCGGGACAACCGACAGTAGGGTAGAAGCGGTGAAAAACTCCCAAACCGAATCTGAAACCGTTGGCGCAGAGGCACTGCGGGAACAGCTCGTCACTACGCTCAAGCAGCGTGGCCATATCCGCTCCGACGCCGTCGAGCAGGCGTTCCGGACGGTGCCCCGCGAGCAGTTCCTCCCCGGCGTCGACCTGGAAACCGTCTACACGCGCCGCCAGATCGTCACCAAACGCAACCCCGACGGCGCGGCGCTGTCGTCGGCATCGAGCCCCAGCCTCGTCGCGGACATGCTCGAACAACTCGCCCCACACCCCGGAGATCGCGTCCTGGAGATCGGCTCGGCCACCGGCATCAACGCCGCACTCCTCGCCGAACTGACCAACCCCGGCGGCACGGTCGTCACCATCGAACTCGACCAGGACCTCGCCGACGGCGCCCGCGCCAGCCTCGCTCGCGCCGGTTACCACACAGTCGAGGTGATCTGCTGCGATGGAGCCCTCGGACACCCCGAATCCGTGCCCTACGACCGTGCCATCATCACCGCCGGAGCGTGGGACATCTCCGCAGCCTGGTGGGACCAGCTCGCCGACCACGGCCGCATCGTCGTACCCCTGCGCGTGCACGACAGCGGCCTGACCCGGTGCTTCGCCTTCGACCGCACCAGCCCCACGACACTGGTCAGCACTACGGCACCGCTGGTCTGCGGGTTCGTACCCATGCGCGGCGCGGCCGAGCACACCGACCAGCACATACGCCTCGACACCGACGTGATCCTCAAACTCGACGCCGCCGACCAGCCCGACCGCTCCGCCCTCGCCCGCGCACTCAGCCATCCCCGGCACGAAGCCTGGACCGGCATCCAGGTCGGCGACGACGACCCCATCGGCCACCTCGACCTGTGGCTCCTTGTGAACGCCAGCACCCCGTTCGGTCGCCTCCGCGTCGGCGACACCGCTCGCGCCAGCGGGCTGGTCGCCCCCGCCTACCGCTGGGCCGGAGCCGCCATCTACCGCGGCGGCACCATCGCCTACCCCGCCTTCCGGGAGACCGGCGACGGCCACCACGAACTCGGCGGCATCGCCAACGGCCCAGAAGCCGACAAGCTCGCCGCGACACTGACCGACCTACTCGGCCAGTGGAACGACGCCGGCCGACCCAACCAACCCACCGTCACCGCCCGCCGCGCCGGAACCCGACCGATCCAGAACGGCGACATCAGCCGACCCGACAGCATCCTCACAATTTCCTTCTGAGCGCACACCGCCGGGGCGATCCCCGCCCCGGCGTCTCCGGCGCGAGCGCGGCCAACGAACCGAGCACCACGGCGGCCACCTCGCCCCCGTTGCCAAGGATGCGGCCTCCCGGAGCACATGAGGACACCAATGACCCTGCCCCTCGCTTCTACCATCGCAGCCCGGTTCCCCCTCGTCCCCCGCAAACGCCCACCCGCCACACCACTCGACGCACGGGTGAACCGACTCGCCGCGCTCGCCGAGACCGCCCACCGCGAACGCGACCCGGAGAAAGCGTCCATGGTGTTCAACGGGGCCGCTCTCGTCGCCTCCGACTGTGGAGACGCAGACCTCGCCCGCGTCTGGTGCCGCCGCCACGCACACCTCTACCTCAGCCACGCCCCCCTGGACGGATACACCGCCCGGTTCGCGCTCGAACCAGTCGTCAATCTGGCCCGCCTGCGCATCCGCGAAGGCGACGGCGACGGGGCACACCGCCTACTCACCGACCTCTACGAAACAGCCGTCAACGCTGCCCCCGTCCGCCTCGACGGTCTTGAGCTGCACCCCCGACACCTGCCCACCGATCCGAGCGAACGGGACCAGCTCATCAGCTGGATACGCACAGTCCTGATCGCTGACGGAACCCGCGCCCTCACCCTCACCAGCCGCTGGGCCGACGCCGTAACGCACATTCATCGCTACAACGGGCTCGGCCCCACCCTGCTCGATGGACGACAAGTCTCGATCGTCGCCCACCTCGTACAGGGCCAAGGCCCCGCAGCTGCCGCCATCCTCAACCAAAGCAAAATCGAACAGGAGTGGGAGGCGTTGGTAGGCGACCTTCTCCACAGCTGGTCCATAGCCACCGTCAGCGACCAAAGCCAGGCCGAACAGCTCGCCTTGATCGACCGAGTATCAAGCTTCACTCCGGTACCCGGACTCGCGGTGTTCAGCACCCGAATCGCCCTCACTGCCCTCGACCTCCTCCCCGGCCTTCCCTCAAATCTCGCGGCCAGCCTGATCAAACGGCTGGTCACAGCCGTCATTCACGACCAGGATGCCAATCCCGCACGTGTTCTCCTCAATCATCCGGCCCTCAGCCGGAAAGACCACCAATCGCTGGCACAGCTGGTCAAAGCGAGCGGCCTCAGCCTCGGGCATCTGCCGGATACCGCCCGTCACACACTGTCGTCGGCGCTCAACCTAGCCGGAACCGTGATAGCCACCCACCAGACCCAAACGTGTGGCAGGCACGCGGCGGCCCTGCCTCTCGATAACACCGCGCCGTGATCCCAACCCCGCGATGGAATCGGTCGGTCGTGCCCGCGGGCGCGCGTCGAAGCGCCAACGGCCTCGTGGCCGTTACAGCTACCGCTCTCCGACTTCATCTAGATAAATGTGCGTACAACTACTTATTCGTCCCTGGTGAAATACGAAGGGTTCTTTGTTGTGGTGGATGTAGTGGCAGCTGACTCGGCGGAGGCCGATGTTCTCCGCGAATTTCTGGTGCGTGAGCTTCTGGCCGGGGGGTCGATTGCGTCTTCTGAGGTGGAGGCGGCGTTCCGTGTGGTGCCTCGGCATCTGTTCGCTCCGGAGGTGCCGTTGGAGCGGGCGTACGCGAACGACATTGTGCGGACGAAGCGTGATGAGCATGGGGTGACGATCAGTTCGGTGTCGGCGCCGTGGTTGCAGGCGGTGATGTTGGAGCAGGCGCGGATCGGTCCGGGGATGCGGTGTTTGGAGATCGGTTCTGGTGGCTACAACGCGGCGTTGATGGCGGAGCTGGTCGGTCCGGTCGGTCAGGTCACGACGGTGGACATCGACGCTGACGTGACCGGGCGGGCCCGCGGGTTCCTGGACGCCGCCGGGTACGGGCGGGTGGATGTGGTCCTGGCCGATGCCGAGCATGGTGTGCCGGAGCGTGCGCCGTTCGACCGGATCGTCGTCACGGTCGGGGTGTGGGACGTGCCGCCGGCCTGGCTGGATCAGTTGTCGGACGGTGGCCGGATCGTGGTGCCGTTGCGGATCCGGGGGTTGAGCCGTTCGGTGGCGTTGGTCCGCGATGGTGACCGGCTGGTGAGTGTCGGTCATGAGATGGCGGGCTTCGTCGGGGTGCAGGGCGCCGGCGCGCATACGGAGCGGCTGGTGACGTTGCACGGCGATGAGGTTGGTCTGCGGTTCGACGACGACGGGCCGGTGGATGTCGAGGCGCTGCGTGTGGCGGTGCGGCAGCCGAGGACGCAGGTGTGGTCGGGGGTCACGTTCGGCGGTATGGAGTCGTTCGACGGTCTGTTCCTGTGGCTGGCAACGTGTGTGGACCGGTTCTGTCTGCTCAGCCGGGCGCGGACCGATACCGCCCGGGCGTTGGTGGATCCGGCGTCGCCGATCGCCACACCGACGGTGCTGGGAGACGCCGGTTTCGCCTATGTCACGTTCCGTGAAGTGGATGAGGGGGCGCAGGTGTACGAGTTCGGCGCCTACGCGCACGGCGTCCACGCGGAGAGTCTCGCCGCGACGCTAGTCGAGCAGATCCGGGTGTGGGATCGCGACCACCGGCACGGTGGGGCCGCGCAGATCAGCGTCTATCCCGGTGCGGTGGCTGTTGAGGAGGTGCCCGGTGTGCGGGTCGTCCCGAAGCGGCATACGACCGTCACGATTTCCTGGCCCTGACGGCAAGCAGGACCAGGCGTCCCATCCTCGATTCAGTACAAGGGAGGAAGCACTGCCATGTCCACCATCATCGTGACCGCGCCGGCTGCCACCGGCGAGACACTGACGACGACCTGTTCGACCTTGACATCAGTCTGATCGAGTCCGGGCCGGTGATCCCGGAGCTGCTGCGCAGCACCAGTGACAACTGCGGTACGACCTGCGCGTCGTCCTGTACGAGCTGCAGGTCCTGAACCCGAATTCCGGTGGGTCCGGCGCGGACGAGCGCCGGACCCACCGCCACCTGCCGGGAGGGCACTCGTGTACCAGGTTGTGGACGCGTTGCTGATCCGCGCGTCGACCCAGCCCACCACCGTGGATCTTCCTGCCTGGCCGGACCTGACCGGCGGCCCCGACGCCGACGATGTGCGTGACTGGCTGACGGCGGTGTGGAGCCGGAGACAGCTCGACCGGGCCATCACGGTCGCGTCGCCGGAGCTGGCCGAGCAGGTCGAACGTGTCTGCGCGGGGCGGGCCGCGCGGGACCCGGGGCGGTCAGCCGTAGCCGCGCACGCCGGTACCAGGTCTGTCCGCGACCGGATTCCCGTCAACACCAGCCTCGCCGACAGGCACCCCGATGCGGCGCCGAGGCGGCATACGTCGGTCACGCCCTCCAAGACCATTGACCTGGGAGGCGACGCGCCGACGGACGAACCGTCAGGTCGGCGTTCCGGCCGGTGAGTTGCCCGCTGGCGATCTACGGAAGCGAGGCGTCACAGCGCCGTCGTTGACGGCCAGCGGCCGTCGCGGTCGGGCCGGGAGGTACTGAGTCGCGACGCACCCTGAGACGATGACAAGCCCTTTACTGAGGGCACATCCCACCTGACTGACGACACCGAGAGTAGTTGAATGTCGACGAACGGATCAGGCCCGCCTCGGGCGAAAAGGCATGCGATGCCGCTACCCGGGCATCCGCGTGACAGCCCTGCGACGGTCAGCGACCAGGGCGGATTGGCCCAATCAGCCAGTCCCGACCCTGCGTCTAGCTGTGTGTTTATCCTACAAAACCACCTACCATTGGCCGGAGCCCGAAGCGGAGGGAGGCACCTCTGAACAGCCTTTAACTTCGCCGTGACACACCCTGGCGGCTACGAGAAGTGACCGCCTATGGTTATGGATCATGGCGGCTGTTCGCCGCCGACGTTCGTTCGACTGCCGGTCGAGGCAGCGTGAGGGCGGGTCGACAGAGCCGTCGCCCGTTCTTCAGTAGATCAACGGCCGGGCCGCAGGCTCCCTGACCGTAGGCCGGTCGTGAAGCGCTGCCACGAGGTGGGGGTGAAGGCGAGATACGGGGCAGGGACATCAGAATTGGCAACTTCCACGCGATCACCGTGAAACGCGACCTCAACGCAGTGATCGTCGAGACAAGCAGAGCTCTTCCGTCGCCAGATCGGTGGAACTTCCACATCGGTGTTGCCAGGCGGAAGCGCAGTCATCGGGTCTTGCGGTGGGGACCATGAGAGGTGAAGCGGTTGTAGTGATGTCACGTCGAAAACCTTTCGGAGTGCGGCACAGGCCAACCCTCGGCGTGGTCTCATCTGCGGCGACGCGGAAACTACCTGCGCGATCTGACCAAAACGGGATCGCCAGGAATTCCGAGTGTACCAACCTGATACCAGGCCAAGAAGTTGCTGTTGATCCAGGCGGTGCGACCATGGGCGCACCCGATCAGATCAGCCCGGTGCGGGTCGACCGAGGCTGTTTGCAAGATGAAGCCGACCGTAGGCAGATATTTACGCATCCCTTAGTGTGGCCAGAACGCCACGAGAGGATGTGGTCACCATGACGACACCTGGGCCGACCCTCAGTCGCCGCCGCCTACGAGCCGCGCTACGCCGCCTCAGGGAGGAAAGGCAGCACACGACCGAGGCTGTCCGGAAAGGTGTGGAATGGTCCCTTTCCAAGGTCACCCGGATCGAGGCCGGCTCCGTCACCGTCTCCCTGGCCGATCTCCATATGCTGCTCCGCTTCTATGGGGTGGACGACCCGGTCGAGGTCGCGCGGCTCCTCGACCTCGCCCGATCGGCACGCCGCCGCAGTTGGGCCGCGAGCTACCGCGAGTACGTGTCCTCGGCCTACATCGATTTCATGGGGTACGAGGACGAAGCCAGCGTCATCAAACACTTCCACCCGGTTGTTATACCCGGGCTGCTGCAGTGTCGGGCATACGCGGACGCCCTCATCAGGGTGTTGAAAACACTGTCGCATGACGACATAGAGGTCCAAGCTCGAGTAGCGTTACGGATGGAACGACAGATGCGGGTCTTCGCCCGCTCCGGTGATGTGGAACTCAAAGTCATCATCGACGAACTCGCTCTACAGCGCACTATCGGCGGAAAGGTGGTCATGCGCGAGCAACTCGCACACCTATCCGACATGTTTGACCAACCAGGAGTGGAGATCGCCGTCATCCCGTTCGACGCCGACGTCCCGGATCGACCAACCTGGTCCTTCTCGCTTCTCGAGTTCAACTCGGGTGAAGACAGCCCCGTCGTTTATCTCGAAAATCTGCCCAGCGATGTCGCGCTCGTTGAGAACGATGCAGAAATAGAATCATACGAGACGGTCTTCGAGAACCTGTGGCGTGCTTCCGTTGTCGGCGACAAGGCGCGAGGAAGACTCGCGCGCTGGCAGTTGAATTACCGGTGATCAAGCGGCAGCCAGCATGGCGGCGGGTGTCTTTCGCGGGCTCCGGATCCCGGGTTTCAGTCTGGCTCCCGGTCCCCCATGCGGTCTGGTACGAGGATCAACACGGGCCGCGAACTTGTTCGCGCTGACGGCCACGTCCGCGTTTCACTCGGCGGGCCAACGCCCGCAGCCAGCGCCCGCACGTAGCGCGCCATCACAGGGAACACCAGCGACGCCGCCATCGCCGTCATCATCAGGACAACAGCCGACAGATTTCCAACGAGACTGGGGTTCTGGCTGGCCAGCCCTCCCACGTAGCCACCCATGACGGCAACCGGCAGCAAGTACATCGCACTACTCTGACCTTTTACTGACCCCCACACCGCGCGATGGTCGGGCTCTGTCTCCGACCGTCGGTCACCGCTCGCCGACCCGCCCCGCGCAACGCGATCGGATGCCGAACGCCTCGGATCGCTCCTGCCACGTCGATCGCGCCGCTCTCTACGTCCCACGTGCGTCTCCTGTTCACCTTGCGAGTAGTTCACGCACAGTCTGTCACGGACCCCAATAACTCAGCAATGGGCGATCTGCACTCGGCGGAGTTTGCTGCCCGGATGGCGCGGGGCAGCGTCCCTCGCCCGGCCAGGTACGGCTTGGAGGTTCAATACCTTCGAATCGGAAAGCCGAACTCCCTTCTCGCGCGTCCTTTCGCGCCGACGTTCGTAGGCAGCGGCACCTCCGGGGTCATCAACGGCGTTGACCAAGGACGACTGCAAGCCTGCCTTGACGCAGGAACTGAGCCGTGCCTCGAAAGTGTGCCAGGCCTGAGCCAGTGTGTGGCTGCCCGCAACGTCTGCAACCATGCAGCAGTCGCACCTACACCTTCACGTCACACCTCGACCATGACCCCTGCGCAGGCACGCGACGCCACTGGTCGACTGTTCGCAAGTAAGTCGACGCATGTAAACATGACAAACAATACAGTGATAGCGACAACGGCCGACAAGCTGAACAGTAACCTTCGGGAGAGAATTGTCTCACTCGCCGTTGCTGACGGCGCCCCGGTGAACGTCGTCACTGGACGTGGAACTGTCCCGAGTTTGAGTAGCCAGGGCCACAGCTACGACGGTTACACGATGGTCTTTGACGCCTCTACTGCCAAGCTCGTCTATGCATGCCTCGGTGACCACTGCCCCACTGACGGCGGACAGGAACTTCGATGAGGTCTTTCAAATTGGCAGCAATTGCCACCGTCAGCCTCGCGTTGCTGCTGACGCCAACCTCGGCAGCACAAGCCGGATCGATTGACGCCGCTCCCATCGAACCGGCTGGAGTCGAGCGTGGCGTGATCCGGTCGAACGCAACCTACCAACCAGATCGATTTCCCGCGTCCGCTCGACCGTCGCCGACGGACGCGGTCCACCGGGACCACGTGCCTCAACCATCTACCGCAGTGGCCACCCCGGAGGACGAGGCTTTCAAGGCTGAGTGCGAATCACAAGATGCGGCCCTCGACGACGTTGGGTGGTTTCGGGACCGCTTTTCGCAATGCGTCCGTCGCACCTGGATTATCCGCATCTTTGTCAACGGGGTTATGACCGGCTTCGTCACCTCCAAAATTACAATGCTCGGGCTTGGGAATAACGGTGCCCGAGAGATTCGCTACGTAGTTTTTGTCGAAGACATCCGCAAGACGAATGCCCCCAGCCTTATCCTGGAGACTATGCTAATTCAGGTCGGCTTTATTGGCTGCAATACGGCGCTGGTGGCCTGTCCATTGATTTCTAGCCGTGACGCGACGGTGGCCGAGTGGCGGCTTCAAGACGACTGGTCGATTAGTTTCGTATCTCCGGACGTCGCTGGCGGCGGTCCTCAGATCGTCCCACAGACTCTGAGCCTCAGCCTTTACGCACATAGCCCGCAACCAGAATTCATCTGGGATCCGCCGTTCGCAACAAGCACCTCCCGGTCTCGCTACGACTCGGCTGAGTATGTCGGCGCAAACCAGGGCGCGATATTTCTCGACTACCAACTAGTCTTCGAGGTCGATATCAACGACCCCTCTCAGGATGAGAGTGCACTGCACATTCTCCATGCCCAAGATTACCCAATGTTGACCTTCCCGAGCTGGGCAGGAAAGACCATCCCCGGCAAAACAACTCCACTGACCCGGATGTACAATCGAGCCGAGAACGACAGGAATAGAAACAAGTCCGTCGCGATGTGCGGGTCCATTTGGGGCGAATATGATGGGTCCCTGCAGAACTGTGACGAGTACCCTTTTGCCAGCACCTATGAGGGCTCCCACATTGGGTCGATGGAGCCGACCGACCCCCAGCGCTACTCGGTACGCGTCATTGACGCCGACGACAATCAGCATGTCGGCCGCGATCTACTAGAAGTCGGATTCTATCGGGTAAATCGGGTGCTTGATGGGGATCAGTTCACCGTCAAGGTGAATACCTAGAACCACTTGCCGGCGGGGCGGGCAGCCGATTCTCACTTTCGCCCCGCCGGCCACAGCTGAATCCGATACTGCTCTGTCGTCTCACGGTCGATTCGCTTGAGTTGCGTAAGCTCCTTCAGATATTCTTCATTCTCTCCAATGTGCAGCGCTTCGTATCGACCAAGGAAGGTGTTGTAGTTATAAGCCGCCACCCGGGCTCCGTAGCGCCCGGCCCCCGATGGGAGCTTGATTCCAACCATAACCTCAGAGTCAAACGATTCATCAATAGACCAGCAAGTTCCCGGAAAGTAGATCAATCCTTCTGCGGCGAAGTCGAACGACCGTTGATCGGGCATGATAAATGGCTTCTTGGTCCACACCTCCACCAGGACGATTGCCAGACTGACCTCTGTGGCGACCTGCACTCCGATGGCGCTGGACGTGAACCCGATCCCGTCAGCGCGAGCTAGCTGTCCCGCCTTGATGAGGTCCTGCGGATCGGTCGCGCCACACGATCGGAGGCAAAAGATCTTGTACGAGGGTAGGACGGTAGTCGCAACTGTGGAGAGTAGAACGGGCATCTCTTGATGATGCCATCCCCGGCGGCACCTGAATACCGTAGCAGTCTGTTGATCGCGACCGGCTGGCCAGTGTCAACGACATTTGAAATTTGGTTCTGGCACACATTCTGTGAGTGATCTTGGCAGTCGCTCAGGCGGCTGCGAGGATGCGTTCGCGTAGGAGGTCGAGGTTCGCGCGGCCGTACATCTGTCGTTTGATCGTCTTGATGCGGTTGACCTGGCCTTCGACTGGGCCTGAGCTCCAGGGCTGGGTGAGGCCGGCGGCGACGGCGTCGCGGTCGCTGTCCAGGGCGGCGGCGAAGCCGCGGAGTTCGGGGTATCCGCAGTGCCGGGTGCGGTCGATCCAGGTGTCGAGGTCTCGCCGGTGGCCAGGCGGCGTTGCCGCAGGTGACGTTCGGTGGTACCCGGTATGCGAACCGGACGGATCACAACGTGTCGGCGGCGGTGCCGGTGACGAACAAGTACCGGATCACCGAGATCAACACCGAGTCGGG
>NZ_JBHMIM010000084.1:0-19707 GCF_048060115.1 Micromonospora sp. LOL_023 | reverse complement strand
CACCCTGCGCACCCTGGGCACCATCAGCACCCTGGAAACCCTGCGCACCCTGCACGCCCTGCACGCCCTGCGCACCCTGCGCACCTTGGGCACCATCAGCACCCTGCGCACCCTGCGCACCCTGGGCACCATCAGCACCCTGCGCACCCTGCGCACCCTGCGCACCATCAGCACCCTGCGCACCCTGGGCACCCTGCGCACCCTGGAAACCCTGGAAGCCCTGCACGCCCTGCGCACCCTGCGCACCCTGCGCACCATCAGCACCCTGCGCACCCTGCGGTCCTTGGGGACCACGGCTCGGCTTGTGCCGACGCCATTCGTCCTCTGAGCGCTGCCAACCCTGCGGCCCGAGGCCCGGCTGCCAACGTTCACGGTCGCCGATACCCGGGTCGTCGCGCAACGGCGCAGCGGGATACCAGACAGTGCGATACCCGTTCGGCCCAGGTGTGACGAGCGAAGACTCTGTGCTGGGACGCGCATCCCCCAACGGCCGAACCTCGGCCGCGCTGGCCGGCTGCACCGCTGGTGTCAAGCTACTTGTCGTCGCGGCAAGCAGGAGAAGATAGCCCAACTTGGCAGGGGTTTGTGCTTGTTTGAGTCGTCGACGCAGGCGTCGTTTACTGGTCACCGTTGCTCCCGCAGCGTCCCGAAGATTAGTAGAAATTCCTCGACGGGGTGTTGGGGGGCATCCCGCACTGCGTTGAGCATAAGTCGGTTATCGCCGCTATGCGGCTATTCGTCAAAAATCTCCATTATGAGGTCTTTTCACGAAGATCGGGGGGCTCGAGCGCGAGCCACGGACCTCACTCAAGGAGGCGCCGCTGCTGTGGTCGGTCGGTCAGCGGTCCGCGACGTGGCGGACCACCCTGGCCTGCAGTTGGGCACGGATGCTGAGCTCCGCCGCCTTGAACGCGTGCTCCTGAGTCATGGCGTTCTCGGTCCGGTGCTGGCAGTCGAGGATCAGCTGACCGAAGTACGGATAGCCGACCTGACCGGTAGCGACCAGATGGTGCTCGCCCTTGCCGTCGACGAGGAAGACATGGCCAGAGCCGGCGTCGGTCGCCACGTTGACGTACTTGCGCAGCTCCAGGTAGCCGTCGGTGCCGAGGATGAAGGTACGCCCGTCGCCCCAGGTGCTCAGTCCGTCGGGGGTGAACCAGTCCACCCGGCAGTACCCGGTCGCGCTGGTGTTCAGCACCAGCCCCAACTCGCCGAAGTCGTCGAGCTCCGGGTACTGCGGGTGGTTGAAGTTCCCGACTGTCGAGTGGCTGATCTCGGCATCGGTCGCCCCGGTGAAGTACAGCATCTGCTCCACGTTGTGGCTGCCGATGTCGCAGAGGATGCCGCCGTACTTCTCCTTGCGGAAGAACCAGTCCGGGCGGCCGGCAGCGGAGAGCCGGTGCGGACCGAGGCCCATGACCTGCACCACCCGGCCGATGGCGCCTCGCTCGATGAGCTGCCCGGCCAGCACCGCCGCCTCGACGTGGATCCGCTCCGAGTAGTAGACCGCGTACTTGCGCCCGGTGCGCGCGGCGGCCTTTCGTGCATCGGCCAGCTGCTCCAAGGTGGTGAGCGGGGCCTTGTCGGTGAAGTAGTCCTTGCCTGCATCGATGACCCGCAGGCCGAGAGCGCACCGCTCCGAGGTGACGGCGGCGCCGGCCACCAGGTGGACCATGTCGTCGTCGAGGACCTCCGACTCGTCGCGTGCCACCCGCGCCTGCGGGAACCGCTGGCGGAACGCGGCGACCTTGGCCGGGTCGGGGTCGTACACCCACTTGAGCGTGGCGCCGGCACCGAGCAGGCCCGCGCTCATGCCGTAGATGTGCCCGTGGTTGAGCCCAACCGCGGCAAAGACGAACTCCCCCGGTGTCACCACCGGGGCCGGCATGGGATCCGGCGCGTACGTCGCTCCACTGACCATCGTCACCTGTTCGTCTCCTCAGCTGTCCTGCCGGGTCGTGGCACCGACGGTGATGGGACCGGGCAGGTCGCGTACCGTAGCGGTCTTTTCGAAGAACCGCGGCGCGCGCCGTACCAGGGCACCGCGGTGATAGTAGGGATCGTCCGGGGACAACGGGAGACTCACCGGGCGGCGCTCGATACCCGACTCGTAGATCGCGGTGACCAACTCGACCGCGTTTCGCCCGTCTGTGCCGCTCACCGCAGGTGCCGTCCCTTCCCGGACCGCACGCAGCACGTCGCCGATCTGACCGGTGTGCCCGGCATGCGTGAGCGGGCGGTGCGCCTGCACGAGTGCGTCGAGGTCGGCGACCAGGTCCTGGTTGCCGCCCGGCGCGGGAAACCCGTTCGGCGCGCTGCT
Organism: Micromonospora sp. LOL_023; assembly: GCF_048060115.1. NCBI lineage: Bacteria > Bacillati > Actinomycetota > Actinomycetes > Micromonosporales > Micromonosporaceae > Micromonospora > Micromonospora sp. LOL_023. The sequence continues at coordinate 17,387 of NZ_JBHMIM010000084.1, read as the reverse complement.
CTCGGCCACCGCCCGCCACGGCTGGGAAACCCGGGCATGCGCGCCCTGGATGACGATCTCCTGGTCCTCGCCGTGGTGCACCACCGAGCTGGTGAGCTGAGCCAGTGCCCGGTCGTACTGCAGGATCGCGACGGACAGGTCCTCGACCTCGGCGTTGTCGTGCTGCGCGTTGACGAGCATCGCGGTCACCGCCGACGGACGGCCGAGCATCCACATGGTGAGATCGATGTGGTGGATGGCGTGGTTGAGGGTGCAGCCGCCGCCCTCGGAAGACCAGGTCCCTCGCCACCACAGGTCGTAGTAGGGCCGTCCCCGCCACCAGGACGAGTTGACCTGGACGTGCGACACAGCTCCGATCAGACCAGAGTCCAGCACTTCCTTCAAGGTTGCCATGTCGTCACGGAACCGATTCTGCGCGACGACCGACAGCAGCTTGCCCGACTCCGCAGCGGCGGCGACCATCGCGTCACACTCCTGCAGTGACGGCGCCATCGGCTTCTCCACCAGGACGTTGACTCCCGAACGCAGGGCGGCGATGGTGAGGTCGGCGTGCGTCGACGGCGGTGTCGTGATGCTCACCAGGTCCAGATCCTCGGCGGCGAGGAGAGCCCCGGCATCGTCGTAGACGCGGGCATCGGTGAGACCGAAGGTCGTCCTGCGTTCCTGCGCCTTGGCCAGGTCCACGTCGCAGACGGCGGTGATCCGGCAGTCCTCCCCGAACTTCTGGTAGCCGGCGATGTGTGTGCCCGCGATGCTACCCGCACCGATCATTCCCACCTTGAGCATGCAGTTCTCCATCTCGGCGCGTGACGTGAAGCGTTGGTCGGGGTGTCGGGTCGAGTCGCAACGGGCGGGCCAAGGCCCCGGGTCGGGCCGCGGTCACCCAGATCGCGCCGACATAGGATCATTGTGCGGCATCGATCGACGACTGCAACTCCGCCACGAACGCCCCGGCGGCCTCCTCGGCGGTCCGTATGTCGAACATGACGTCCTGCAGGTAGCGGACGATGGTCCGTTCGATCTCGCTGGCACCGTTCGGCACGATCTCCGGTGCGTCGCCGAGCACGTCCTGGATCGACTCGGCGTACTCCACGGCCTGCAGTTCGCCAGGGGTCAGCGAGTCTCTGATGGATTCCAGCACCGTGGCGTTGGCGGGAATGCCCCGCTCGGAACCGATGATTTCACCGGCCTCTGTGGTGTTGACCAGGAAATTGATCAACAGCTCGGCTTCAGCGGGGTGCTCGCTCTCAGCCGACACCGACCAGTACATGCCCGGCTTGAGGTAGCTGAACGGGGTCGAGTTCCCGTCTTCTGTCGGCAGCTTGACGGCGATCAGGTCGGCTCCCCCGGTGGCCTTGGTGTAGGCCGCCAGCTGCGTCACGTTGGCGAAGATCATCGCGACCTTGCCGGTGGCGAAGTCCGTCTGATCGAGCGCGGCGCTGGCACCCTCGGCGAACTGCGAGGCCGGCACGGAGGCCCCGGCGGTCGCCCAGTCGTTCACCTGCTGGAAGTACCTGGCCAGCGTCGGCACGCTGATGCTGACCTTGCCGTCGCTGAACAGGGCTTCGCCGTGCTGACGGGCGTGGATCTGCAAGGAGAACTCGTTCCAGTGTGGGGTGAATCCGTGCACCTGGCCGCCGGACGCTTCGGTCACCGACCGGCCGAAGTCGGCGAACTCGTCCCAGGTCCAGTTCTCGGTGTCGGGTAGGGCGACGCCCAGCTCGGCAAGCTTGTCCTGATTGACCAGGATGCCCCAGGCGGACGTGGAGATCGGCATGCCGTAGAGCGTGCCTCGGGACCGCCCGGTGTCCAGCACGGCCGGCGGCAGTGTCGCCGTGTCCAGCTGCGGTTGCTGGGACAGGTCGGCCAGCACACCGCGGTCGGCGTACGAGGCGAGGTACAGCTGGTCCATCTGGATGACGTCCGGAGCGTTACCGCCGGCAGTCGCCGTCGCGAGTTTGTCCCAGTACCCGGTCCAGTCGCTGAACTCCCCGATCACCTCGATGTTCGGATACTGCTCCTGGAACGCCTCGATCGCCTGCTGGGTCCGCTCGTGCCGCGCGTCAGCGCCCCACCAGGTCAGTCGCAATGTGACGTCGCCGTCGCTGAGCTGCTGAGTCCCGCCGGACGAGTCCGCGGTGCCACAGGCACCCACTCCGAGTACCGCGACGAGCACGCCGGCAATCGCCAGCCGGCTCGGGAAAGATGACATACGCATACTACTCTCCGTTCCGATGAATGGAAGTTGTCGACGCAGCTGGACAGGACGGGGACAGGACAGGCTGGTCTATTTGCCACCGGTGGTTGCGATGCCGCGGATCAGATACCGCTGACCGACCGCGAAGGCGACGACGAGCGGAACGATCGACACCACGCTCATCGCGAACAGTGCGCCGAAGGATGATTCAGACTGTGCGTCGACGAACGACCGCAGCGCAACCGGCACCGTGTACAGGCTGGGGTCCGTCAGGTAGACGAGCTGGCTGAAGAAGTCGTTCCAGGTCCAGATGAAGGTGAAGATCGCGGTGGTGGCCAACGCCGGCCGCATCAATGGCAACAGCACCTTGAGGAAGATGGTCGCATGACCCGCTCCGTCGATGCGAGCAGCGTCGTCGAGCTCCCGCGGCAGTCCGCGGATGAACTGGACCATCAAGAAGGTGAAGAAGGCGTCGACGGCAAGGAATTTGGGCAGGATCAGCGGCCAGAAGCTGTTGACCATGCCCAACTGGGCGAAGAGGACATACTGCGGGACGATCACGACGTGGATGGGCAGCATGATCGTGACAAGCATGATGGCAAAGGCGGGCCGCTGGAACCGGAATCGAAGGCGCGCAAAGGCGTAGGCCGCCATCGAACAGCTAATGAGGTTTCCAACGATTGCGCCGACAACGATGATTCCCGAGTTGAGCAGATACCAACCGAAGGGTTGCGCGAGCGCGTTCCAGCCGCGGGTGTAGTTCGACAAGTCGAATGTGTCGAGCACCAATGACGGATTTCCGAAGATGTGGCCGTCGGGCCGCAGTGAACTGACGACCATCCACAACACCGGGTAGAGCGCAACCCCCACCACGACCAGCAACAAGACATGTCGTACGCCTTGAACAACGCCCGCCGCGCCAGCTCGCCGCGCCAGCTTGGCCCTCGTGACCGGCGGCTGTAGCCGCGCCGGCTCCCGCGTCATCGAGTCAGTCATCGTAGTGAACCCAACGCCTTGCCGCCCAGAAGTTGACTGCCGTAAAGGCTCCAATGATCATAACCAGAAGCCATGCCATCGCGGAGGCGTAGCCCATTCGGTACGAACCGAATCCCTCCTGGTAGAGGTACAACGTATAGAAAAGTGTCGAGTCCGACGGCCCCCCGGTGCCGCCCGACACCACGAAAGCCTGTGTGAACGTCTGGAATGCATTGATGACCGCCAGCACCAAATTGAAGAAGATGATGGGCGTCAGTAGCGGCACCGTAATGTGACGAAACTGACTGACCGTACCTGCACCGTCGACTTGCGCCGCCTCGTAGTACTCCCGGGGGATCTGTCGCAGTCCGGCCAGGAAGATGACCATCGGCGATCCAAAGGTCCATGCGTGCAGGACGACGAGCGTCCACAGGGCGGTCGCCGGGTCCGCCACCCAACTCGTTGTGGTCTCGACCCCAAGGAAGCCCAACAAATCGTTGACCAGGCCATCGCCGCCGAAGATGAGCCGCCAAAGAACGGCGATGGCCACACTCGACCCCAGCAACGAGGGTAGGTAGAACGCGGACCGGTAGAACGCCAGTCCGCGCATCCCCCGGTCCAGCACCAGTGCGAGCAGCAGCGCCAGTGCCAGCTGGGCCGGCACGCTGACTGCCACGTAGAGAAACGTGACGCCCAGGGAACGGTGCAGTCGCTCGTCGGTGAGCATCCGCTGAAAGTTGTCGAGCCCGATGAAGCTTGGATCCTGGAGCAGGTTGTAGTTGGTGAAGGCCAGATACAACGACGCGAGCATCGGGCCCAGCGTCAGGACGAACAGGCCGATGAGCCAGGGCGCAAGAAACGCTGCGGCCACCCGCGTGTCACGCGCGGCCTGCGGCGGCCGGGCTCCGGGATCACGGCGGCTGATCGCTTGCAGCTCGGCGATGCTCACCGTGCCACCCACGCTGACCGCGGCCAGAAGGTGCTACACATGTTCGACCCCTTCCTCCCGCTCGCGGACACCTCGTCGACAGCGGTCCGCAGTTGTCGCATGTCGATCGACGACCTGGGTGCGCCAGCAGGCACGCCACGCTGCGTGCCGCTGCTCGTAACCTCGCCGAATCGGATGTGTGATGCACCATAGTGATCGATCACCCTTGAGTGCAAGGGGTCGACTCAAACCGATGCTGGGCCGGTCGAGTCGCGGAGCACCAGCCGCTGCAGGTCGGCTGGGAAGGCCTCGTTCAGGGGTTCACCCCGCATCAGGGCCAGCAGCCGCTGCATCGCCAACCGGCCATGCCGCTCCCGGTCCACCGCCACCGTCGACAGGCTCGGTCTGAAGTACCGTCCGATTTCCTCGTCGTCCCAGCCGAACACGCTGACCTGGCCCGGCACATCGATGCCGACGCTCTGCAGGCCGAGGATGACGCCGAGCGCGACCTGGTCGTTGGCTGCGAACACGGCTGTCGCACCGCAGCCCGCGACCACGGTGCGGGCCGCCTCGTACCCGGATCGTACGGTCCAGTCGCCGTCGACGACGGCACACGATTCGAGGCCCAGACGCTCGACGGTTGCCTCGTACGCCGACCGCCGGTTGCGGGCGGAGGCCCACGACGGCGAGCCGGCGACGTGGACGAACCGACGATGACCGTTGGCCGCGAGGTAGCCGATGATGGCGGTCACGGGTGCCGCGTCAGCCAGGTGGTTACGCCCCCGCATGTTGTCGTCGTATTCCCCGACGATCACGATGGGCACCGGGAACTCTGTGGCACCCGAACCATCCAAGCTGTCCTGCAACGGCGCGAACGACAGAATCCCGTCCACCGTCTCGGGCTGGAGCAGCGCCCGGGTCCGGGCCGCGCGGTCCGCCGCCGATCCCTCGAGGCTGACGATGTCGATGTGGAAGCCGGCGTCGTGGGCAGCGCCCGCGGCACCCTGTAGCAGCCGGTTGGGGACCAACGGGGTGATGTCCGGCATGACGATCGCGATGCGGTCGGTTCGCCTGGTCCGCATCGCCCTGGCCGCCCGGTTCGGACGGTAGTTGAGCAGCTCGACCGCACGGGTGATCTTCTCGACCGTCGCCGGGCGCAGCCCACCGTTGCCACGCAGGAAGCGTGAGACGGTCTGGTGCGACACCCCCGCCTCCTTGGCCACCTCGAAGATGGTCGCCGGCTTCCTGCTTCGCTCCGGCGTCGCCGAGGGCTCTGTCGCCATTGATAGGTATTCCCTTCCTCGCCGGCCCCTCAGCCAGCGTTGACACCAAGGTGATCGATCACTATGGTTGCCGCCACAAGTCACAGTCGAGTCGGCATTGTTAACAGACCTACGTTCCGTAGCCCCACGAAGATAGCCGCACCGCGACTCCGGCAGAGCCGCAGCGGTGCGCTGACGGCGGGTCGCCGCCGGCTGGCCCAACTGCTTGCCGGCGGGCGGCGAAACCGAGGCTGACCTTGCTTTCGCTGCCCACGGTACCGCCTCGATCACCGGAAGCACTCGCCCGCCAGCGGTTCGCTGACGATCTCGGAGAGGCCATCAGGAGATGCAGGGAGAGGTCATGACCAGAGGAAGACAACGGGCGCTGGCTGCCCTGTCCGGGGTCGCGCTCGCGCTCGGGCTCATCCCGGCGACCGGATCGCCGGCCGCCGCCGACACGAGCTACCCCGTCACCGTCGACTACCAGGTCGATGCCGGCGCGATGCGGCACATCGGCGGCGGCAACCTGCACCCGTTCGACGAACGGGGCCCCGCGCAGTGGCTGACCGACGGCATCGACATCAACGCGATCCGCGGAACGGACTACTCCAAACGTACAAGCGTCTACCACGACTACCTCCCCGGGTGGTTCGAGGACGCCACCCGCGCCCGGTTGCAGACGATCAACCCGGACGCCAAGCTCATGATCGGTACCTACTACGGGTTCAAGGGCAAGGTGGCCCGCGGCGAGTACGGCGGCAACACCGACTGGAAGGCCCTGGCGCAGATCGACGAGGGCTCCGCCTACAAGGAGTACATCGCCGCAGAGCTCGCCGACGCTGTGGCGAAGGACATCGACGTCTACTCCTGGGTGCTCTGGAACGAGCCTGACCTGCAGTGGAGCAACCAGAACGCATTTTTTCAAGGGTTCAAGAACGGCTACGACGGCGTCAAGGACTTCGACCCGACCCAGCTGGTCCAAGGACCTGAGCTCGCCTCGTTCAAGTTCTCGTACCTCACTGCCTTCCTGACCTACTGCAAGCAGCACGACTGCCTGCCCGACGTGCTGGCCTGGCACGAGCTGACACGGACCCGCACCGCGATCGAGGACCACGCCCGCCAGATCACCGAGTGGATGCGGCAGAACGACATCCCGGTCATGCCGATCGCCATCACCGAGTACCAGGGCACCGGATACTCGACGACGGAGGCCGGGCGTCGCAGCCAGGGCAACTACAACCCCGGGCTCTCGGTCTCGTACCTAGGTGAACTCGAACGCGCCGCGGAGAGCACCAGCCTGGAGTTCGGGCTGCGGTCCGCGTGGGGCCTGCCCGGCGACAATCCCAACTCGCGCAGCTTCCTCGGCGAGATGGCCACCTTCGACGACGACGGCAAGATGGCGACCGGGATCTGGTATGTGTACCAGGCCTACTGGGAGATGACCGGCCGCAAGGTCGGAACGACCTTCGACAAGACGTCGGTCGACGCGCTGGCAACCTACGACGACGACTCGACCGTCAACGAGTCCTGGATCCTGCTGGGAAACTGGGAAGAGACGGCAAAGACCATTCCGGTCACACTGCGCAACCTCCCACCGGCACTCGTCGCCAGTGGCCGGGTGCACGTACAGGTGGACCTGATCCAGGAGACGCTGGCCACGCCGAACTACGGCACCGTACCGGTGCTGCGCCGCAACGTGGCCGCCGCTGCGGGCCAGGCGTCGTTCTCCCTGGATCTGCCCGGTCGCACCGCCGCCCGGATCCTCGTCACGCCGCCCGCCGCCGACCCCACGCGATACAGCGCGGTGCCGGGATCGGGAGCCGAACCGGTCGAGGTTCGCAGCACCGGCACGGTCCAGACCTCGACGGCGAGGCTCGCGGGAACGACCTACGCCGCACACACCGGCGGTACGCCGAGCAGCTACCGCGACGGCGCCGGCGCGGAGACCGCTGTGGAAAGCGGAGACGCGGTGACATACCGGTTCGACGTCGACGAGTCAGCCGTGTACCGGCTGCGTACCGACTTCGTCGCCACCGGCAGCGGTGCCTTCGTGCAACCGTACGTCGACGGCGTGTCGACCGGTACGCCAGTAGACCTTTACTCGGCGCAGCCCCGACTGGTCGACCACGAGCACGGCACTGTCCACTTGACCGCGGGTACGCACGAGATCACCTACCGCATCGTCGGCGCCGGGAAGAACACCGCGAGCACCGGGTACGACATCGGAGTACGAAGCCTCCTGGTCGCCGCGCCCGGGGTGCCGACGACCGACGCGGCGATCGTCTTCGACAGCAACGACGGTCGGGGTGAGCACGCCCGGATCTTCGCGAGTATCGGGGCCAGCCTCGGTGCCTTGCCGGCACCACCGGTACGCAACGGATACGAGTTCGTGGGCTGGAACACCGCCCGGACCGGCACAGGTGCAGGTGTCGACGCGGACACGATCGTCGCTGGCGACATGACCGTCTGGGCGCAGTGGCTCGAAATCGGTGAACTCGCCTACCTTGTCGACGCTGGCGACATCGACCCGGCGACCGTCAACGCTGGCTCCCGGCTCGGCACGCACCACAGCGTCACCGACCAGTTCTTCGGGCCTGACCCGGTCACCGGAAAGAACTGGGGTGTGCTGGACACCGCCAGACCGTCCGCGACCTACCCGAACCTGCTCACCGGCACCTACACCTGGCCCGCGGAGAACCTCGGACACACCGACGGCACACCTGTCGGTCAGACCTACCGCTACGCCAAGGACCAGACGCAACCGCTGGCGCAGCGAGTCGGTGTGCCGTACAAGTTCGAGCTGGCCAACGGCCGGTACCGCGTCGACCTCGCCATCGCCACCGGCTGGTCGGCGCAGGTCGACAAAGGATACGAAGCGACCGTCACCCTCAACGAGGGAACCAGCGAGGCAGTGACCGCACTACCGCCCACCAAGCTGTCCAAGGACTGGACCAACCCGGTCCGGGCGTCCGCGACAGTCAAGGTGACGAACGGCTTCCTCACTGTCAACGTCGACATGGCCAACGAGGCGTCGGGATCGGTCATGGTGAACACCATCGAGATCCACAGGCTCCTCGCCGTCGATGTGACGCCCCCGACGGTCACCATCGAGCCGTGGTCCGAGAGCGAGAACGGCAGCTACCGACAGGTCAGCTTCGCTCTGTACGACGAGGGAACGCTCGACAAGGTCGTTGTCAACGGCGTCACCACCGACCTTGCCGACGCCATACGGACCTCGCTCGACGGAGTCGAGCCGGGCAGGTACGGCGCTGTCGTGGGCACCAACACGCTACGGGCGTTCGATCTCGCGGGGAACGTGACCGAGGTGGCGTTCACGCTCGCCGGGCCGCCGTCGGACTGGTCCGCGCCGACGGTCTACAACGCGGGCGACGAGATCACCTACGCCGGATCGGTCTGGGTGGCTCAGTGGTGGACCAGCAACGAGGTGCCCGGGACGAACCCGTACGGTGCCTGGGCCGAGAGCGGAGCCGTGGTTGAAACCTCCGACGGCACCGTTCGCGCCTGGACACCGTCGTGGATCTACACCGGCGGTGAGACGGTGGCGCACGGCGAGCACCTGTGGACGGCCCGCTGGTGGACCCGCAACCAGGCACCTGGCGCGACGGCCGGCCCGTGGCTGGATCTCGGTTCCCGGCAGGTACCGAGCTGATCCCGACGATACGGATGCGTCGATCGGCACGACACGGTCCGAGGTGGCCACCGGCTCGGACCGACCGCGGCCAGCGCTGTAGGACGTCGCTGGTCGCGGTCGGTCATCCTGGACTGGTCGCCCCGCAACCAGCGACGTCCGCCTGTGTCAGGCGACGGCGCAGGGAGTGCCGTTCAGGGTGAACGACGTCGGGCTACCGTTGTTGCCGGTGTGGGTGGCCTGAAAGCCGATGCTCTGCGAGCCGTTCGGCGGGATGCCGGCGTTGTAGGACAGGTTGCGGGCGGTGACCGCGCCGCTGGTCGGCGAGTACGTCGCGTTCCAGCCGGAGGTGATGGTCTGCCCGGCGGGCAGGGTGAAGGCCAGGGACCAACCATTGATCGCGATGCTGCCAGTGTTGGCGATCGTCACCGAGGCGACGAGTCCGTTGTTCCACGCGTTCACCCCGTAGGTGATCCGGCAGGTGCCCGACGGCGGCGGCGCAGTCGTCGGCGGCGCGGTCGTCGGCGGCGCGGTCGTCGGCGGTGCCGTGGTCGGTGGTGCGGTCGTCGGCGGCGCGGTCGTCGGTGGTGCAGTGGTCGGCGGCGCGGTCGTCGGCGGTGCCGTGGTCGGCGGCGCGGTCGTCGGTGGTGCCGTCGTCGGAGGCGCCGTGCCGTCCAGACCGAAGAAGCGGATCACCTGGGCGGCATCGACCGGGATGCTGTGGCCGGTGCCCTGCATGCTGATCGCCTCGACTGGCGCCATACCGCCGGAGCTACCGTACCGGGTGCGGGTGTAGTTGCCCTGCGGGCTGTCGGTGTAGGTCGGCGTCTGACTCAGCCCGTGCACGTTGGTCCACTGCTTGATCTGCTCGGCGAAGTTCGGGTAGCGCAGCGTCCCGTCGTTGGTGCCGTGCCAAATCTGCATCCGTGGCCACGGTCCGGAGTAGCCGGGCAGACTGTTGCGGACCGGGTCGCCCCACTGCTGGGGGGTACGGATGATCTGTCCACCTGAGCACTGGCTGTTCCACTCGGAACCGCCAGTGGTGGCGAAGCAGGTGAACGGCACCCCGGCGAAGGACGCGCCGGCGGCGAAGACGTCTGGGTAGACGCCGAGCATGACGTTGGTCATCATCGCGCCGGACGACGTTCCGGTGGCGAAGATCCGGCCCGGGTCGGCGTTGTAGCGCTGCTGCACGTAGCTGACCATGGACCGGACGCCGACCGGGTCGCTGCCGCCACCGCGGGTCAGCGCCTGCTGTGAGTAGACGTCGAAGCACTTGCTGCTGCGGGTCACCGACGGATAAATGACGATGTAGCCGTACCGGTCGGCCAGAGACGCGAACTGGGTGCCGGAGTGGAACCCCGGTCCGGAGCCCGTGCAGTAGTGCAACGCGACCAGGATCGCCGGACGGGGCGCTACCCGGTCCGGCACGTACAGGTACATCCGCAGGTTGCTGGGGTTGGTGCCGAAGTTGGTGACCTCGGTCAGGGTGGCCGCCGAAGCGGGTGCCGCGAAGGTCAGTGCGGCCGCCGCGGCGGTGACGGTTGCTGCGGCGGCGGCCAGCATCTTGGCCATGAGTCTCATGTGGTTCCTCCGGAACGCACGCACGATGGGGATCCGACGCGGGGCTGCCCAAGCTCCCGCTTCACTCCGGCTCGAAACAGTTACTAGTATCGATATGAATGGTTCGAGATTCAAGGTCGGCGTCGAACTAACATCGACACATGTGGATAGAAACGCCTTGACGCTCCGTAGCATGAGCCGGGCGATGCCCCAGATCAAGCGGAAGGTTGGCGAATCGGTCGTGGACCACGCCCCCACCCACTCGGACCACCCACCGGCGACCGGCAGGCCGCCGGAAGGTCAGCGACGCGGACCCCGCCGTGGCGATCTCTCCGTCGCGACGATCGCCGCGCTGGCCGACGTCTCGAAACCCGCCGTCTCGAAAGTGCCTAACGGACGGTCCCGAGTGGCCCTCGAGACCCGCCGCCGAATCGAAGCACTGGTCCGCGAGCACGGCTACCAGCGGCCCGGCTCGGCCTCCCCGACCGCCGGCATCGAGGTCGTCTTCTATCAACTCGAGAGCCACCTGGCGATCGAGATCCTGCGTGGGGTGGAGCTGGTCGCCCGGACCAACGAGCTCGCCGTCGGGTTCACCGAGGTGCAGGGCCGCACCGAACCGGGCCGGTCCTGGGCCGAGCAGTTGCTGGCCCGCCGACCGGTCGGGGTGATCGCCGTCTACTCCGCGTTCACTCCGGAGCAGCACGCCCAACTGGTTGCCAGCGCCGTCCCGCCTGGTCGCCCTGGACCCGGTCGGCGAACCGGTCCACCCGACCCCGTCAGTCGGCGCCACCAACTGGAACGGCGGCATCACCGCGACCCGCCATCTGCTCGACCTCGGGCACCGCCGAATCGCCGTGATCAGCGGCCCGCTCGACATGCTCGGCGCCCGCGCGCGGCTGGTGGGCTGCCGGGCGGCGGTTGGCGTACGGCTGGATGACGACCTGGTCCGCAGCGGCCGGTTCTTCTTCGAGGACGGTGAGACACACGGGCGTGACCTGCTCGACCGGCCCGACCGACCGACGGCGGTGTTCTGCGGCAACGACCTACAGGCGCTCGGCGTCTGCAGCGCCGCCTGGCAGCTCGGCCTGCGCATCCCGGACGACCTGAGTGTGGTCGGCTTCGACAACATCGACAACGCCCGCTGGTGCTGCCCGCCGCTTACCACCGTGCGCCAGCCGCTGACCGAGATGGCGTCGACCGCCGCCGGGATGGTACTCGCGCTGGCCAACGGTGGCGTGTTGCCGCGACACCGGGTGTAGATTGGCACTACTCTCGTCGTCCGGGGCAGCACCGCCACACCGTCGACCAGAAGGTGACCCATGAACTGGACACTCGAGGTGGTCGTGGTCCCGGTTACCGACCTGGACCGGGCCAAGGACTTCTACGCCGGACAGCTCGGCTTCACCGTCGATCACGACACGAAGATCAACGACGAGGTACGGATCATCCAACTGACTCCGCCCGGGTCGGGCTGCTCCGTGGTGATCGGCAAGGGTGCCGTCCCGGACATGCCGCCCGGTTCGCTCCGCGGCTTGCAACTCGTCGTCGCCGATCTCAAGGCCGCGCACGGCGAGCTCAGCGGACGCGGCGTCGCGGTCAGCGACATCCAGATCCTCGGCGAGAACCCGCAGCCGGTCCCCGACCCGCTGGACAACGTCGGTTTCTTCTTCTTCACCGATCCGGACGGCAACGGCTGGGCCGTGCAGCAAATCTCCGACCGGGGCTGACCTCGCCAGGCTGATCCTCGACGCCATCCGATCATCCCGGCGCATCGCCGAACAGTGCAGCGGCCCTCTCGGCACCCGGGCCACACGTACCTGCCTTCGCCGCTCACCAGCCCAGCCGGGCCGTAAAACTGCACGACGACGGTGGTCTGACCCAGGTGCCGGCCTGGGACATCCGCGCGGGCCGACGTCAGGTCCGCACTGCCGCACCGAACGGGGTGTCCGCCCGCGACATCGAGCCGGACGGCCGGCACCTTCTGGAAGTTCGAGGCGGACCGGACCGGACCGGAGTCGGTGTCTGGCGCCGCCAGCCGGTCGACCCCGGTCAGACGGCAATCGGCCAGGGCGCGGCAGACCGGGCCACGGCCGGCCCGCCGCCGCTGGCACTGACCGGGCTACCGCCCGGCCGGCAGCACGGCATCGCCTTCGACGCCACCGGCCGCCGCACCGCCGTCTGCGTCGGCACCGGCCGACAGACCCGCTGCTACGCGGGAGAACCGGGCGGACCAGGTCACCTGGTGGCGGTCAGTGCCGGCTACACCGCCCTGGTCGACCTAGCCGCCGACGGAAACACCATCGCGCTCGCCGCCCGGGCCGACGCCACGACCGCGGTCAGCGTCGTACGGCTCACCGACGGGCGGACCGACACCGTCGCCGGCAGCGACCAGCAGCGGATCTGGTCCCTGGAGTTTCACCCCGGCAACCGACCCGGCCGGAGCATCTGGTCGCCATCGGGCAGCTGACCGAAGGAGTACCGGCCGGGCAGGTGCCCGCGCCGGTTCGGCGGGACCTGGCCGACGCCCGGCTGATCGCGGCCCAGGCCGGGCAGCTGTGGTGGCTGCCGACCCCGGCGTACCGCTGGCCGTTCCCAGCGCTGGCGGTATGAGTACCGCCCGGGTTTCCCTTCACCGACCGTCTCCGCGAGGAGGGACATGGACACCGTGACCGGTACGGCGACGCAGCCCGAGGTGCCGTACATCGCCGACCCGTACCCGACGTTGGCCCGCATCCAGTCCGACGGCCCGGTGTCGATCCTGCACAGCGACGAAGGGCTGTGGCCGGGGTCACCCTCGGCGGTGACGTCGTCCACATGCTCAACAGCGACCCGCCGGACCACACCCGGCTGCGGCAGCTCGTCCACGCGGCGTTCGTCGCCCGGCGGGTGGCCGCCATGCTGCCGATGGTGGACCGGATCACCACGTCGCTGCTCGACGACATCGCCGGACGCCGGACAGTGGACCTGATGAAGGACTTCGCCTTCCCGCTGCCGATGCTAATCATCTGTGATCTGCTCGGCTTCCCAGCCGAGGACCGCGCCTGGTCGACGGCGATCCTCACGCACAGCGACAACCCAGCGGACTTCACCACCGCCCTCGGTGAGATGACCGACGACGAGATCGTCGGGATGGTCTTCCTGCTGCTGATCGGCGGCCACGAGACCACCGTCAACCTGCTCGGCACCGCCACCCTCGCCCTACTGCGCCACCCCGACCAGCTCCGCTGGCTGCTGGCGAACCGGCCGGCGCTGCCGGCCGCGATCGACGAGTTTCTGCGTTACGAGTCGCCGGTCAGTATGGCGACGCTGCGGTTCACCACCGAGCAGGTTGACATCGACGGAGTACGGATTCCCGCTGGTGAACTCGTACTCCTCTCGCTCGGCGGCGCCAACCGGGATCCGGACCGGTTCCCCGACCCCGACCGGTTGATCCTGGACCGGGGCGACCCCGGGCACCTGGCGTTCGGCCACGGTCTGCACCGCTGCCTCGGCGCGTTCCTCGGTAAACTCGAAGGCGAGCTGGCGCTCGGCGCCCTGCTGGACCGATACCCCGGGCTGAGCCTCGCCGCCGACGAACACGAACTGCCGTGGCGGAACACGATTATGCTCCGCGGGCTGGAGTCGCTGCCGGTGGCCCTCGATAACTGACTCCTTGACCGACTCCGTTTCACCACCGGGATGATCGGCCCCGGGGTGGCGGCGCTCTCCCCGGCGGTGGCGTTCGGCGTGGACGCGGCGACGTTCGCCGTCTCGGCGGTCTGCCTGGCGATGATCGGCGGCGTCGCGCGGGGCACGGTGCCACCGCCACCGGTCGACGACGGCAGCCCGCAACCGGGCAGGGCGGGACCGGACGGTGGCGCACCGCCGTCGGACGCGCCGCCGGTCGGGTTCTGGCGGCTGCTGCGTGAGTCGGTGCTGCTGCGTACCGTGCTGCTGGTGACCGCCGCCGCCAACCTGACCGCCGCCGCCAACCTGACCGTCGGCGGCATGGTCCGGATCGGGCTGCCGTCGCTCAGCAACGGCGAGCTGGCGGCCGGCGCGGGCGGGCTGGGTGGACTACTGGCCGCGTTCACCGCCGGCTCGCTGGTCGGTGGGCTGTTCTCCGCCGGCCTGGCCGGGCTGCCCCGGCGCGGCGCGACGGCGATGCTCGCCGGCATGGTGCTCGGCCTGGCGATCGCCGGCTACCTCGGCGCGGTGGCGGCCCTGGTGGTGGCCGGTCTGGCCAGCACCGTCACGAACGTACTAATGATCACCACCATGCAGCAGCGCACCGCGCCGCACCTGCTGGGCCGGGTGATGAGCGCGATCGTCTTCGCCGCACTGAGCCTGTTCCCACTGTCGACGGTGGCCGCCGGCCTGGTGGTCGACCGGTACGGCAGTACGGCGGTCTTCCTGGCCTGCGGGGCGACGCTGCTGGCCGCGTTCAGCTTCAGTCTGTCCCGGCGCGAGCTGCGCCACGGGTGACCCACGACCGCGCCACGGCCGACGTCGGGTCGGACCGGATACTGATCAGCCGAGGGTCATCGGCACCCGGCTGGTCTCGTCCGCCGCCACGGTCACCCGCCGGGCCGCAGCGACGTCCTCGCCCGGAACCCGTACGGTGAACTCGTACTCCCCCGGTGGCAGATCGGTCCAGATGTACTCGCCACGCGCGTCGGTCATCCGGGCGATGTCCTCGGACAGCTCTGCGGGCATCGGCCAGTCGACCGTACGGACCTCCACCGGGATCACCGGCAGCGGTTCACCCGCCGGGTTCCGTACCTCGATGATCGCCGTACCGCGATTAGCTACCGTACCCGGCGACCCCGATGGCACGTCTCGCTGGTCGGCGACGGGGGTGTCCGGAGTGTTCGGGACCGACGGTCCGGACGAAGGCGACGATTCAGTCGCACAGCCCGCCATCAGCAAGCTGACGAACAGCACCGACAGAAGTGCACGTCGTACTGGTTTCATGGCCAGTCCTCGTTTCGCGGCCAGTCTTCACGTCACGCAATTGCTCGATTGCGCAGAGTATCAGGAGCCGGTGGCGAGGTGCCGGGCGTCGCCGCCGCGCCGACCCCCGCCCGGCGACCGGGTTGCGCGGTCACCAGACAGGGCCGTCATGCGTCGCACTACAGGTCGCGCCAGTAGATGAAGTTGTTGAACACGGGCTCGGTGATCCGCGGTCCGCTGTTGTGGTTGTTGTTCGGCGCCCCGCTGCCGTGGAGGACGTACGCGTGTACCGCCACGGCGCAGGGGCCGCAGTCGGTCACCGAATACGTGTAGACGGGTCCACCACTGTTACCGCCGACCGTGTCGTGATGGTAGAACAGCTCGGTGGACTGGGTCACCCGGATCTGGTCGGAGCTGGACCACTGGGTGCCAAACGTCTTGTCCCCGCTGTAGCCCCGGTTGTAGGTCGAGGTGCCGTTCTGGCTGGCGGAGGTCCACATGAACCCGGAGGTACGGGTGATGTGGACCGTGGAGCTCGCCGGCCACCAGTCCGCCGGGGTCGCCTGGTAACGGTTGTCCGTACCGATGATGCTGCTGATGCCGATCTCGCCCGGCTCGGTCCTGCCCTCGACCTGGACGGCGGGCGCCCGGTCCGTCCCGTCAGCGCCGCGCCGCACCGTCGGACGGGTGGTCTGAACCATCGTCTCGTCGATCCGCTCGGCGAGGACCGCCGGGTTGATGGTTTCGCCCGTGTCGGAGACCGGGGTGACCATGTCGACGGTGCTGGTGGGTGTGGCCGCGGCTGGTGTCGCCGCGGCAGCCAGCGCCAACGCCGCCGTCGCGACGAGGACACCGAGCGTCCGGCGCGCCTTGTTTTTCATGGAACCTCCCGATGATGAGGCGGGTGTCCGGTGATCTCTACTCGGACGCATTCCCATAGGTGAATCTTCATCGCCTTCTCCCGACTGGCGAGGCTTCTGTCCTTGAACCAACAGTTATTCGATGATTGTCGATGAGATCATCGACGGCAGGCATCGACCGGTTGTCGGTACGATCGGATAGCCGACAGACACGCCCGGCCGCATCGGCGACTCCGTAGCCTTCTCGTCGCGAAACAGGAGGAGGCTGCGTGTCGCAGGTACGTGTCGAGGTCACTTTCACACCGCTGACCGGCGATGACGATTTCGCTCTCGACCAACTCACCGAAGAGCTGGCAGACGATCTTCGTGGCGTTGGGGACGTCCGACGCGTCCCGATCGCCCCCGGTCCGGCGAGCAAGGGCCTCGCGGAGCTGGCACTGGCGGCCGTCACCGTACTGACCAGCGTCGACCCATCATACGTACAGTTGCTGGTCGATGTGATCGTGGCGTTCCTGCAACGCCACGCCGGCCGCCGCGCCCAGCTCCGGGTAGGCGACGTCGAGTTGACGATCGACCAACCCACACGGAAAGAGACCGCCGAACTGATCGAGACGGTACGGGCTGAGGGGCCTCGCGTTTTCCGGACAGTGGTTCGGCCGGTTCTTTCACGCCGCGATTTGAAGGTTCTCGAACTCTGCGTGGACTTCCCGGGGAGGTCGGTAGCCCACCGCCGAATGCAGACGCTGACGATTGTACCAGAATTCGATGTAGGCAGTAACGTCCCGGCGTGCCGCCTCACGCGTGGGATACTTCACACGCGACACGCGTTCGTTCTTCAGCGCACCGAAGAACGATTCCGCCATCGCATTGTCGAAACAAATTCCGGTCCGGCCAGCAGATCGCCGCAACCTCAGATCCCGAAGCGTTCTGCCGTAGTCGTCCGACATGTAGTTGCTGCCCCGGTCCGAATGAAAGATGGCGTTCTTCCTGAGTTCGCGATTCCGGGCGGCGTTACGGATGG